>DATMOE010000181.1:0-9249 GCA_035568435.1 Herbaspirillum sp.
CTGACGGCGTGCAAGAGTTTGAAGCCTTGGTGGAACTGGTGCGTGCGCGTGCACAGACGTCGCAAATAGTCACCCACGGTTATCTGGAATTCGCCAGTCCGACCATTGCCGCCGCCATCGAGCAGAACATCGCCGATGGCAGCCGCCGCATCGCCGTAGTTCCAGGCGTATTGCTGGCGGCGCGGCACGCCAAGAACGATATGCCGAGCGAAATGCTGGCGATGGCGCGCTTGCATCCAGAGATCGATCTGCACTTCGGCGCGCCGCTGAATTTGCATCCGAAGTTATTGCAATTGGCGCAGCAGCGCATCGTGGAAGCGGAAGCCGCCGCGCCGGCTACTGTGCCCCGCGCCGATACCTGCCTGGTGCTGGTCGGGCGCGGCACCACCGATCCAGATGCCAACGGCGATATCGCGAAACTGGCGCGCATGCTGGAAGAGGGCATGGGTTTCGGCGCCGCCATGGTTTGTTATTCGGGCGTGGCGGCGCCGCTGGTGGCCGATGGTTTGCGCACGGCGGCGCGGCAGGGTTATAAGCGTCTGATCGTGCTGCCGTTTTTCCTGTTCGACGGCGTGCTGGTCAAGCGTATTTATGCGGCGGCCGATGATTTGCGCGAACGCGAGCCGCAGCTTGAAGTATTGAAGGCCGCTTATTTCGGCGCGCATCCATTGGTGGCCGAGGTGATGATCGAACGCGCACGCGAAGCGATCGAAGGCCGTGCCGCGATGAATTGTTCGCTGTGCAAATATCGGGTGCAGATCGTCGGTTTCGAAGAGCAGGTCGGCGAGCCGCAGCGCGCACATCATTTGCAGGTGCAGGGTTTGCTGGCGAAACAAAACGCAAAGGAGGCAAGCGCGGCAACGAGCGCAGCGCCGACGGTTTTTCCAGCTTATGAGCCGCATCCGATCGAAGCGGAAAGTTTCCGCATTATTGCAGCGGGGCGCGACTGGTCGATATTTCCGCCTGCCCATCTGACGGTATTGCAACGCTTGGTGCATACCAGCGGCGATTTTCAGGCAGTTGACGATATTTTCCTGTCGCCGGGCGCAGTCGAGACCGGCATTCGGGCGCTGCTGCGTTGCAAACGCATCGTGACCGATGTCACGATGGTGCAGACCGGCCTCAAGCGGGCGTTGCTGGAACAACTCGGCATCGATACCTGGTGCGGCGTGCACGACCGCGAAACCCATTTGATCTCGCAAGCGCAGGGCATTACCCGTTCGGCGGCCGGCATCCGCCGCGCCTGGGAGAAATTCGGCAACGATATTGTGCTGGCCATCGGCGATGCGCCGACCGCAATCATGGAAGCGACGCGCTTGATTCGCGAGCACGGCTGGCGACCGCAACTGGTGATCGGTTTGCCGGTCGGTTTTGTCGGCACCCGCGAAAGCAAGGACGAGCTGCGCCGTTGTCTGCAAGTGCCGCGCATCACCAATGCCGGCACGCGCGGCGGCTCGCCATGGGCGGCCAGTGTGGTCAACGGCTTGATGATCGATGCGGTGACGCAATTGCATACGGAATCGCTGCAACCGTTGAATGAGCCGGCCTCTTCGCCGGTGCCGCATGGCTGATACCGGGCCAGCGCCAGCCGATCTGCAACGCGCCGAATTCGATTTACGCGTGCTGGCCGATAACGGCTTGCGGCGCGGCCGCACCACCGGTAGTTGCGCGACGGCGGCGGTCATTGCGGCGCTGGCTTTGTTGCTGCGTGAGGAGCGGCGGCAAGAAGCGGAAGTTGCGCTGCCGGATGGTCGTCACTATCTGGTGGTGCCGATTCAGGCGGTGCGGCGGATCGATGCTGCGACGGTGCGGGCCGATGTGCTTAAAGACGGCGGCGACGATCCAGACAATACGCACGGCGCCACCATTTTTGCCGAAGTGCGGCGCAACGACTGCGGCGAACTGCGGTTTTTTGCCGCCGCCGGTGTCGGCACGGCAACCCAGCCGGGCTTGCGGGTCGCCGTCGGGCAGCCGGCGATCAACCCGGTGCCGCGAGCGATGATGCGGCAGGCGGTGGCTGAATTGATGGCGGAGTATGGCGACGATTCCGCGCTGGGTTTCGATCTGGCGATCGGTTGCGAAAATGGCGAAGCGATCGCACGCAAAACCTTCAATCCCAGATTGGGCATCGTCGGCGGTATTTCGATTCTTGGGACGTCCGGTATTGTCGAGCCGATGTCGATGGCGTCGTGGGTGGCGTCGATTGAAGTATATGTGCGTGTGGCGCTGGCGGGCGATGCGCCGGCGGTGGCTTATTTGCCGGGCAAAATCGGGCGCGTTTTCGCAAAGGAGTCATTGGGTTTAAGCGAGCAGCGCACGGTGCAGATTGCCAATTTTCTCGGCGATGCGCTGGATTTTACGCAGACTGCGCTGGAGCAGGAACAGCGGCAATTGCCGGTGCTGTGGCTGGCCGGTCACCCGGGAAAATTGGCCAAGGTGCTGGCCGGTGCCTGGGATACGCATTCGAGCAAGAGCGATATGGCAATGGAAAGCGTGGCGCAAGTCGCGGCCGAGCGCGGCTACAGCGCGCAGATGGTGCATAGCATACGATGGGCAAATACAGTGGAAGCAGCGATGGAAATTCTGAAAACCGAGCCGGGCGCGCAAGCGTTCTGGATCGATATCGAGCAGCGCATTGCGCAGCGCGTGCAGGCACGTGTGCCTGCGGTGGCGCAGGTTAAGGTGAGGTTGTTTGATCTGGCGGGTAATCTTCTAGGGGAGAATCCTTGAATAGCGCAGACAAAAATACCGTAGCAGCAACCGGCATGGGCCGTTTCTGGGGCATCGGCGTAGGCCCCGGTCCGAATGGTTATCTGCCGCTGGCGGCGCTGGAAGCCTTGCAAAGCGCGGATTTGATTTTTACGCCGCGTGCGCGGGGCGCGGATGCATCGGTTGCGCTGCAATGTCTGGCCGGTATTGCATTGCGCCCGGAACGCTTGCGTGAAATCGAATTCAATATGGACCCCGATCGCAGTGTATTGCGCAGCCATTACGGTGAGCTTGCCGACAGCATCGCCGTCGAGCTGTGTGCCGGACGCGATATTGCGTATTTGACTATCGGCGATACCTTGACTTATTCGACTTACGGTTATGTGTTGGCGGCGTTGCAGCAACGTTTGCCGCATTTTGCACATCGTACTTTTCCCGGTATCACCAGCTATGCCGCTGCCGCCGCCGCGATGGATTGGCCGCTGGGCGAAGGCAAGCAGCGCATGCTGATTTTGCCGTGTCCAGAGGATGCTGAGGCCTTGCGCGCCGATATCGAATCGCACGATATCGTGGTGCTGATGAAGATCGGCGCACGGCTGGAATGGGTGCTGGCGCTGCTGCGCGAAATGGGGATTGCACGGCATTGCGCCTTTGCGCGCAAAATCGGGCTGCCGGGGGAGTTGCTGGCGCCGGAAGTGGAACATTTGGATGCAAGTCAGGCTAGCGGTTATCTGGCTACTTTGCTGATCCGTAAGACGGCTGTGGAACAGCGGGCTTTGTGAAATCGTTATGAGTGAAAATTTAATATGAAAGTCTATTTTGTCGGCGCCGGCCCCGGCGCAGCCGATCTGATCACCTTGCGCGGCGCTAAATTGCTGGGTCAGGTAAAAATGGTGTTGTACGCCGGTTCGCTGGTGCCGCTTGAAATGCTGCAGCATTGCGATCCGGCCGCCGAATTGATCGATACCGCCAAGCTGGATCTGGAGCAGCAGCAAGCCTGTTATCAGCGCGCCCAGGCCGCCGATTGCGATGTGGTGCGGCTGCATTCGGGCGATCCGGCGATCTACGGCGCAACCGCCGAACAGATGCGCCGTCTGGATGCGCTGGGTATCGCCTATGAGGTGGTGCCCGGCGTTTCGTCGTTTACTGCTGCCGCGGCGGCGGTGCAGGCCGAGCTGACTAAGCCGGAAGTGTCGCAAAGCATTATTTTGACGCGTGTATCGGGCCGCGCTTCGGCGGTGCCGAAGCTGGAATCCATCGCCGAACTGGCGCAACACCGCGCCACGATGTGTATTTTCCTGTCCGGCCCGCATTTGAAGAAAATTGTCACCGATCTGCGTCTGCATTATCCTGATGAAACGCCGGTAACCTTGGTCTACCGCGCCAGTTGGCCCGAGCAAAAAACGTATCAGGGCACGCTGGCCACTGTATTGGCCGAAACCAAACGCGGCGCCTGGAATCTGACAACCATGATGCTGGTCGGCGCGGCGCTGGACCGCAACCAGCAAGCCGAATCCAGCCTGTATTCCAAGGATTTCACGCATTTGTTCCGCGTCGTCAAGAAACGCGGTGCAAAGTCGAAAAAATCCAAAGCTGAATTTGAAGCCGAATTAAGCGAAAGTGACGCAGAGCAGCAACACCGCGCAGCGCAGGCAAGCGAGAAGGAAACTCTCTGATGAACGAAGAACAAGTTCCCGGCATCTGGCCGGTACGCGCCGAAGGCGAGGCGCTGGCGCTGCAGTTGCAGGCGAAGCTGGGGGGTATCTTGTATCGTCCGTGGCTGCAAGCCGAGCTGCCGCAAAAAAGCCAGTTCGCGGCCGCCTACGGCATCGGCCGTCATCATCAGTGGATCATCTTGGGCGCAGCCGGTATTGCGCTGCGTTTTTTGAGCGGCATGATCAAGGATAAATATACCGATCCGGCCGTGGTATTGCTCGACGAAGCAGGCCGCTTTGCGGTGTCGCTGTTGGCGGGGCATGAGGGCGGCGCTAACCGGCTGGCTTATCGTGTGGCCAATGTGGTCGGTGCGGTGCCGGTCGTGACCACCGCCACCGAAGCGCTGAAACCGTTGGTGCTGGGTATCGGCTGCCGTAAAGACGTGCCGGTCGATCGGATCGAAGCGGCCGTGCTGCTGGCGTTGAACGGTTATTCCCTGAATCAGGTGCGTGAAATCGCCACGGTCGATCTGAAAGCGAACGAGCCGGGTTTGCAAGCCTTTTGCGCGGCGCACGATATTCCGTTGCGGGTGTTCTCGCATGCGACGTTGGCGGCGCGAGCTTGGTGCGGCAAGCCGTCGGAGTGGGTGCGCAAAAATATTAATCTGGATGGTGTCTGCGAACCCTGCGCGCTGGTGGCTTGCGCACGCGGCAAATTGATTGTGCCGAAAACGACGCTGGACGGCGTTGCCGTTGCAGTGGTGTGGGATATGGATGAGGGCGGAGCGGTATGAGTGGTGTATTGAATTTGGTGTCGGCAGGGCCTGGCTTTGCCGATATGATCGTGCCGCGCGCCGAAGCTGCGTTGCGCGATAGCGATGTGATTGTTGCCTATGAATTGTATTTGCGCTGGATTGCGCCTTGGCTGGACGGCAAGGAAATTCATACGCCGCCGCTGACGCAGGAACGCGAGCGGGCTTTATTGGCCATCGATAAGGCGCGCAGCGGCGCCAAGGTTGCGCTGATTTCCAGCGGCGATATCGGCATTTATGCGATGGCGGCGCTGGCATTTGAAGAGATGCGCGAGGACGATACTTATAGCGTTAATGTGATCCCGGGCATTACCTCGGCCAATGCCTGCGCCTCGTTGCTCGGCTCGCCGCTGTCGCATGATTTTGCGACGCTGAGCTTGTCCGATCTGCTGTGTCCGTGGGAATGGATAGAACACCGGGCGCGGCATATTGCGCAAGCCGATCTGGCCTGTGTTTTGTATAACGTGCAAAGCGCCGGGCGGCAGGAAGGGGTGTATCGCATTCTGAATCTGATGCTGCAATCGAAAGCGCCGCATACCCTGTGCGGCGTGGTTAAAAATGCGTATCGTCCCGGCCAGGAAATCGCCATTCATCGGCTCGATGCATTGCCGTCGCTGCAGTTCGATATGCTGACGACGATTGTGATCGGCAATCGATTTACGCAGCGCAAACGCGATTGGATTTTTACGCCGCGTGGTTATAACGATTGGACGGCTGAGGTTGCTGATGTCGCTGATGTTGCCGATGTTGCCGATGTCGCTGATATGCCGCTGGCGAGCGATGCGGTCTGGGTATTTTCCGGCACCGGCGACGGTAATTTGCTGGCGGCGGCAGTGGCGGCGCAGGGCGCGCCGGTGGTGGTGTCGACTGCGACCGAGTATGGCGGCGGCATCGCCTTGCAGGATTGTCCGGGGGTATCGGTGTGGGCCGGGCGGCAGGGTGTTGAAGCGCGCCGGCAGGCTTTGCAGCGCAGCCGGGCGCGTGTATTGCTGGATGCGACGCATCCGTTTGCGACCGTGATTTCGGCGCAATTGATGGCCTTGTCGGCCGAACTCGGTATTCCGTATTTACGTTATGAACGTCCCAGTGCATTGACGCCGGTTGTGCCCAAGGGCGTCGAGTTATGCGATTCGATGGCGCAGGCCGCAGCCAGCGCTGCGATGCGCGGTAAACGGATTTTTCTGGCGACCGGTTCCAAGGATCTGGCGACCTTTTTGCAAGCGCCCGGCGCAGCGCAATGCGATTGGTTTGCGCGGGTCAGCGCGGAACCGGAATTCATGCAGCGCGCACTCGATCTGGGCATTGCGCGCAATCGTCTGTGCGCAATGCAGGGGCCGTTTTCGCAGGAATTCAATCAGGCTTTGTGGCGCGATTGGCAAATCGATTGCGTGGTGACCAAGGACGCGGGCGATGCCGGCGGTTATAGCGCCAAGCTGGCGGCAGCCCAGGCGCTCGGGATTCATCTGATTGTGGTCAAACGGCCGGCGCTGGCTTATCCGTTGGCGGTCGATAATGTCGACGCTGCTTTGCGGCAGTTGGCGCTATGGACGGCTGCTGGCGAGATGGCGCAATGAGCGATTTGATTCCGGTCACCATCGTCACCGGCTTTCTGGGCTCGGGCAAAACTACCTTGCTGGCAGGCCTGATCCGGGGCCGTCAGAGCCGCCGGCTGGCATTGCTGATCAATGAATTTGGCGAAGTATCGGTCGATGGCGCTTTGATCCGCGAGGCGGTCGCTACCGCTGAAGAGGCAGATTCAACTGCAGCTACAGCTAGCGGCGTCCCGCAAATCCGCATCGATGAACTGCCGCACGGACTGATTGCCTACGGTGACGATGCGTTGTTTCTGCCTGTGATGAAGGCGATCGCGGCGCGCCGCGCCAATATCGATCATGTGATCATCGAAACCTCGGGGCTGGCGTTGCCGAGCGCCGCGATGGCATTGTTGCAGGGGCCGTTGCTGGCAGATGCTTTCGTGCTGGATGCGACGCTGGCGGTGGTCGATACGCCGCTGTTGCTGGCGGGCCAATTCGATGCCGCAACTGAAACGGAGTCCGCTGCTGCTTCTGCCGCACCCGTTGCCGCGCTGTTCGATCAGCAATTGGCTTGGGCCGATGTGGTCGTACTGAATAAAATCGATGCGCTGGATGAGGCCGCATTGCTGCGTGCGGAAGGCGCGATTCGCGCGCGCGCGCCGAATGTGCGTTTTCTGGAGTTGGCATATCGGGCCGAATTGAATATCCGGCTGGCGCTGGGTTTGCGTCTGCATCAAGTGACCGGTAATGCCGCGGCGCTCAAGCATGCACACGCACCGGTCTACACGCCTTGGCAAGGTAATCAGGATGGGATGATGAATGGGCATGCACACTCCGGGATTGGCGCGCATAGCCACGGCTTGGCGACGCACCGGCATTTCCATCAGCAAGATCCCGGTTGGCTGTCATTCACATTGCGCAGCGACGCGGCACAATCGCTGCCGCAATTGCAACAGGCGCTGGCCGAAGCTGCGCGGCAAGAACCGATTCTGCGCAGCAAGGGTTTCGTTTACGCGAACGAACAGCGCGGTCCGGTATTGGTGCAGGGCGTGCGCGCACGCATTACGCTGGCCGAGGATACAAAGAACGACGTAAGCAATGCCGACAACACGGCCTCCCAACAATCCGAACTGGTCTTCATCGGCTATCACGCCAGCCGTGCGCGGGTTGCCGGCCTGTTGTCCGCCATCACCGCCACCGACTGGAGTTAGAGATGAAAACAGATCCCGATTCGCACAAACGCATGACGCAGCGTCACAAAGAAGGTTTTGAAAAGAAGAAAGCGGCGGCGCAAAAAGAAAAAGGCCTGCTGATCGTTTATACGGGCACCGGTAAAGGCAAATCCACCGCAGCGTTCGGGATGGGGCTGCGCATACTCGGGCACGACATGAAATTGGGCGTGGTGCAATTCATCAAGGGCGCTTTGCATAGCGCCGAGCGGCAAGTGCTGAGCCGCGATCCGCATTGCGATTTTCATGTGGTCGGCGCCGGCTATACCTGGGATACCCAGGATCGCGCCGCCGATATGCAAACTGCCGCCACCGGCTGGGCCGAAGCGCGCCGGATGATCGAAGATCCGTCCTACGATATGGTGATCCTGGATGAAATGAATATCGTTTTGAAATATCAGTATCTGGATATCGCCGAAGTGCTGGATGTGTTCGCCAAGCGGCGCGAAATGCTGCATATCGTGGTTACCGGACGGCACGCGCCGGAAGCGCTGATCGAATTGGCCGATTTGGTCAGCGAGATCAAACCGGTCAAACATCCGTATCAAACACAAGGCATCAAGGCGCAAAAAGGGGTGGAATTCTAAATGCCTAGAAGCTGTCCCGCGCTCTTTATCAGCGCCCCTGCCTCCAATCACGGCAAGACCACGGTCACCGCCGCGCTGGCGCATTTCCATGCGCGCGCCGGGCGGCGGGTGCGGGTATTGAAGAGCGGGCCGGATTTTCTCGACACGATGATTTTGCAGCGCGCCGCACAATCGTCCGGCCCCGCTTACCAATTGGATCTATGGATGGCCGGCGCGGAAGCTTGCCGTGCGTTGGTCTACGAGGCGGCGGCCGATGCCGATCTGATTCTGATCGAAGGCGTGATGGGATTGTTCGACGGCCAGCCGTGCAGTGCCGATCTGGCGCAATTGCTGGATGTACCGGTGTTGGCGGTGATCGATGCTAGAGGCGCGGCGCAGACGGTCGGCGCGGTCGGCTATGGGCTGGCGCATTATCGGGCCGGTTTGAAGTTTGCCGGCGTGCTGGCCAATTCGGTCGCCAGTGCGCGTCACGCCGAGATGATCGAGCAAGGCATGCCGCCGGGTATGCGCTACCTGGGCGGCCTGCCGCGCAATGCGCAGTTCACATTACCTGAGCGGCATCTGGGGCTGGTGCCGGCGGGCGAAGTCGGCGATCTGGACGCCAGATTATCTGCGGCGGCCGATGCGATTGGGCAGACCGCTTTGGCGGCGCTGCCCGCTGCAGTGGGTTTTCGGCCGGCAGCGGCGGCAGCAACAGCCGTGCCGCCATTGCTATTGCAAGG
>DATMOE010000182.1:0-6801 GCA_035568435.1 Herbaspirillum sp.
AAGTGCCTCTTCGCTCAGGCCGCCGTGCCCTTCCCCGGGGCGTAAAAGGCCCTGTCGACCTGGGGAAGGGCACGGCGGCCTGAGCGAAGAGGCAATCACCGTCCTAAAAATTTGCATAACTGAACACCATTAGGCGCTCCCGGCATTCTTTTAATGCATCTGAAAGTCGCTGGCGCTGACGACGGCCTTGCCGACGCCTGCGCCTATGGCCACGCCAAATTTCTTCAGCACCCGCTCAGGCAAACCTTCGGTCTGGGTGTAATCGACTAGATCTTCTTGTTTTAGCACATCGCGTGCGACGCTATCGACCGTGCCGTAACCGTCGGCCAGCCCCAGATCGATCGCGCGGGCGCCGGTCCAGAACAGGCCGGAAAACATGTCGGGCGTTTCTTTCAGACGCGCGCCGCGTCCGGCTCGTACCGCATTGATGAATTGCTGATGAATTTCAGCCAGCATTTGTTTGGCGTAATCCTTCTGGCTTTGAACCATCGGACTGAACGGATCGAGGAAGCCCTTGTTTTCGCCGGCCGTCAATAAACGCCGCTCCACGCCCAATTTATCCATCAGGCCGGTAAAGCCGAAACCATCCATGAGCACACCGATCGATCCGACGATACTGGCCTTGTTGACATAAATCTTATCGGCCGCGGCAGCAATGTAATAGCCGCCGGAGGCACACATCTCCTCGACCACGACATACAAAGGCTTTTTCGGATAGAGCTTGCGCAGGCGCACGATCTCGTCATAAATCATACCCGCCTGGACCGGGCTGCCGCCCGGGCTGTTGATGCGTAATATAACGCCGACTGAATCGTTGGCCGCAAAGGCCTTGTCCAGGGCGGGAATAACCACTGAGGCTGAACCACTCCCATCGGCTTCGATGGCGCCATTGATATTGATCAACGCAGTATGCGCACCGACCGCCTCACTGGTGGCCATGCTGTAATTGAAAGCAGCCCAAATGGCGTACAAGGCCACCAACAATGCGGCAATCTTGAAAAAGATTCCCCAGCGGCGGCGGGCGCGTTGCTCGCGCACAGTAAACATCGCCAGTTGTTCCAGCACATCGCGTTCCCAGCCGACCTTTTTTTCATCCTTGGCGGCTGCAACGCTTGCCGCCGGCGCAGTTGCCGGTACGACATCATTCGGTTCCTGCTCGTTATTATTACTCATGTCATTATTCATAAAGTTACTCTGAACGTTGCCGCAATGCCCATGCAATTACGGGCCTTACGTAGTGATTGATATTCTTCGCTGGAATCCAACGCGCGCCATTCTGGTTCTGTGCATCAGGCATTCTCGAGCAACCATGCATGCAACAAAGGAATCGACGCTGCGCTATACATGGGCTTGAGCGCGTGCAATTCGCGCACCGGATGCGCACCATACTCGACCGCGACGCCGGCCGCACCGGCATTAATGGCCATCTGCAAATCGTGCGTGGTATCGCCGATCATTAATGTGCGCGCCATATCCTGTCCCAATTCGCGCGTGAGTTCCTGCAGCATGGCCGGATGCGGCTTGGAAAATGTTTCATCGGCACAACGCGTAGCATCGAATACCGACAGCAGACCGGTGGCATTGAGCGCTCGGTTCAGGCCGACCCGGCTCTTGCCTGTGGCAACCGCCAGGAAATATTTTTGCTGCGATAAATCGGCCAGCATCTCGCGCACGCCGTCGAACAGGGTCAAATCATGATCCTGCCCCAGATAATGATGACGATAACGTTCGACCACGCGCGGATAATATTTGGGATCGATATCGGGCATCGCCGCGGCCATCGCATCGGCCAGTCCGAGCCCGATCACATGCGAGGCGGCCCGTTTATCCGGCACCGGCAAGCCGAGATCCCTCGCGGCGGCCTGGATACATTGCACAATGGTAGCGGTGCTATCCATCAGCGTGCCGTCCCAGTCAAACACGATTAAATCAAATTGCGTTCTTGCCATAAATAAATAAGCGCCAAGTTATCTTGCCGTTGCCGGCGTTCGAGCCAGATTATCAGGGTTAATCATGTTTTATGCCCATGTCCTGTGCGACTTTTTCCAAACTTTTTAAAAACCGTTCGCACTCGGACGGCAGCGGCGAGTGCAATGTCACCGGCTTACCGCTTTCCGGGTGGGTAAAGGTAATCTGAACTGCATGCAAAAACATGCGTTTGAATGCAACGCGATGGCCGTCGGCTTTTTGCAACGCCCGATTTAACGCAAAATCACCGTATTTATCATCGCCCGCAATGGGAAAACCGCTAGCTGACAAATGCACCCGTATCTGATGCGTGCGTCCGGTTCTCAGTTCCGCCTCCAGCAAGGCGTATTCGCCATAACGGCGCTTCAACGAAAAAATCGTATGCGCCACCTGCCCGCCCTCCAGCACGGCGACCCGACGCTCGCCGTCGGCGGTCGTGTATTTATGCAAAGGCAGCTTGATATGCTGGCGCGGATTGACCCAATCGCCATGCACCAGCGCCAAATAACGCTTATCGGTCACGCCATCGCGCATCTGCTCATGCAGATTGGTCAGCGCACTGCGTTTTTTCGCCAACAACAGAATGCCTGAGGTATCGCGATCCAGTCGATGCACCAATTCCAGAAACTTGGCTTCGGGACGGGCGGCCCGCAATTGCTCAATGACGCCGTAACTGACACCGGACCCGCCATGCACGGCAACCCCGGCGGGCTTATCGATCACCAGCAAATAATTGTCTTCCAGCAATATTTTGAATTCTGCGCCTGGTACGGTTTGTGTTGTCTTTTCCGCCATACGAATCGGCGGTATCCGCACCACATCGTCGATCTGCAGACGATAAGTTTGATCGATCCGCCCCTTATTGACGCGCACTTCACCAGAGCGCAAAACCCGGTAAATATGGCTTTTCGGGACGCCTTTGCAGACCCGCAACAGAAAATTATCGATGCGCTGACCGGCATCTTCTTCAGCAATAGACACCAACTGGACTTGCG
Source organism: Herbaspirillum sp. (assembly GCA_035568435.1). Taxonomy (GTDB): domain Bacteria; phylum Pseudomonadota; class Gammaproteobacteria; order Burkholderiales; family Burkholderiaceae_D; genus Herbaspirillum. The sequence continues at coordinate 2,964 of DATMOE010000182.1, forward strand.
GCAATACAGGCTGTTGCCGGGGTTGGGACGGTGTTTCAACCGAGTTCCCAGAAAATCTCGCTAAGTCCTTCATTTTGAATATATAATCATTTTCTACACGGGTCCAAGGACCGGTGTTGGTGTAAGAATAAAAAGACCATTCTACACAGGGGCGTTACCACCGCCTCGCCAATTTGCAAATTTGATGGAAAAATGTGTACGCACCATCCCTGCGCGATCAAGGTTGCACCGTTGTTGTAATCGGATAACGCGGCGGGATGTGAATCGAATGTATGGAATTGTTAGGATTAGTTCAGCCAGCTTGCCTTGTCATCTCAACGGCAAGCTGGCCGATGATGTAATTGAACCATGTTTCGCCGATTGATTGGCTCTGATGCATTGTATGGATCACCAATATTGCATACCAGTCGTTTTCGCACCCGCCTCAGGCGGCCATGTGCGAGACGACCGTGGTGCTGCTCGGCAATCGGTCATTTGCATCCGCGCCCCGTTGTGTTCCAGCGCTATTTACTTGTGCTGACGCAGACTAAGGCAATTCCCTCCTCCACACACTTCGTTTCCGCGTACATCCCTGTACTGTTGCCGCTTCCCGTATCGATTAATAACATCAACGATACGCAGCGGCATTGAGGACCTTTGGTCCACGGAGTGAAACATGAAACGTATGCTGTTCAATGCAACGCAGCAAGAAGAATTGCGCGTTGCCATCGTAGACGGTCAGAAACTGATCGACATCGATATCGAAGCCACCGGACGCGAACAACGCAAGTCCAATATTTACAAAGGCGTCATCACCCGCATCGAGCCGTCGCTGGAAGCCTGCTTCGTCAATTACGGCGAAGAACGCCACGGCTTTTTGCCGTTCAAGGAAGTCGCCCGCACCTATTTCAAGGAAGGCGTCGATGTCCGCAACGCCTCCATCAAGGAAGCGCTGCGCGAAGGCCAGGAAATCATTGTCCAGGTGGAAAAAGAAGAGCGCGGCAATAAAGGCGCAGCGCTGACTTCATTCATCTCGCTGGCCGGCCGCTATCTGGTGCTGATGCCGAACAATCCTCGCGGCGGCGGCGTATCGCGCCGGGTCGAAGGCGAAGATCGCCAGGAATTGCGCGAAACCATGGACCGACTGGATCTGCCGACCGGCATGTCCGTCATTGCCCGCACTGCCGGCATCGGCCGCAACGTCGATGAACTGCAATGGGATTTGAATTACCTGATGCAACTCTGGCGCGCCATCGAAGGCGCCGGTCAATCCGGCTCCGGCGCCTTCCTGATTTACCAGGAATCCTCGCTGGTCATCCGCGCCATCCGCGACTATTTCCAACCGGATATCGGCGAAATCCTGATCGACACCGACGACATTTACGAACAGGCCCAGCAATTCATGAGCCATGTGATGCCGGACATGGTGCACCGCGTCAAACGCTATCGTGACGACGTACCGCTGTTTTCGCGCTTCCAGATCGAACATCAGATCGAAACCGCTTATTCCCGCACCGTCCCGCTGCCTTCCGGCGGCGCTATCGTCATCGACCACACCGAAGCACTGGTATCGGTCGACGTCAACTCCGCTCGCGCCACCCGCGGCGGCGACATCGAAACCACCGCATTCAACACCAACCTGGAAGCTGCCGAAGAAGTAGCGCGCCAGTTGCGTCTGCGCGATCTGGGCGGTTTGATCGTGATCGATTTCATCGACATGGAAAACGCCAAGAACCAGCGTGAAGTCGAGTCGCGTCTGAAAGACGCCCTGCATTTCGACCGCGCCCGCGTTCAGATGGGCAAAATCTCGCGCTTTGGCCTGATGGAATTGTCGCGTCAGCGCCTGCGTCCATCGTTGTCCGAAGGCAGCCACGTAACCTGCCCGCGTTGCAACGGCACCGGCCACATCCGCGACACCGAATCGTCCGCATTGCAAGTCCTGCGCATCATCCAGGAAGAAGCGATGAAAGAAAATTCGGCCGCCATCTACGTGCAGGGCCCGGTCGACGTTGCGGCCTTCCTGCTCAATGAAAAGCGCGGCGAAATCCTGAAGATCGAAACACGTCACCGCGTAACGATCATCATGATTCCGAACAAGCATCTGGAAACCCCGCACTACAAACTGGAACGCATCAAGCACGACGATCCCCGTCTGGACGATGTACAAGCCAGCTACTCGATGGCGGAACAGGCCGAAATCGATATCGGTTACAACAAACAGCAGAAAGAAGAAGCGAAACCGCGTCAGGAAGCAGTGGTCAAGGGCATTACCCCGGATCAACCGGCGCCGATCGTCGAACGCAAACCAGCAGAAGACGCAACACCGATATTCGCTCCAGCGCCGCAAACCGGCTTTTTCGCTTGGCTGTCCAATCTGTTCGGCGCAAAATCTGCGCCGGCAGTTGCAGTAGCGGCGCCGGTTGAAATCAAACCGGCCCAGAATCGTGATCGCGGCGAACGTGGCGATCGCAACGGCCGCGGCCCACGCAACAGCCGCAATCGCAATGCACGCGGCGGTCGCGAGCGCGAAGAAGGCGCCGAAGCCGGCAGCAATGCCAACGCCCGCAACGAAAAACCCGCAGCCGCTGGCGACAGCAGCGAAGCCAAACCGGCACGTCCGCCACGGCCTCCACGCGAGCCTCGGGAGCCACGCGAAGCGCGTGAAGTAGAAGCCCGCGAAGCGAGTACCGAGGGCCGTGTTGAAGGAAAAGGACGCCGCGAACGTCCGCCACGCCCACCCCGCGAAGATCGCAAGGACGCAGCAGCCAAGACCGATGCAGTATTAAGCGCAGATGTCACACTGGCTGCCAGCGGCATTCCTGCAGCAGCGGTCGCCAAAACCATCATCCCGGCCGGCGATGACGCCGATTTGAAGCAAGAAGGTTTGCCGGCAGAAGCCGCCAGCGAAGGAGGCGATGAACCGCGCCGCCGTCGTCGTCGCGGTGGCCGCAACCGTAATCGTCGTGATCGCGAACCAGGCGCAGAACATAGCGCAAGCGAATCGGCTGAAACTGCGGATGCGGACGAAATCAGCGAAATTGCACACTCGGCTCACGCTGAGCAGTCCGGCGACGACGTTGCCGCCAGCAAACCGGCGCAAACCGCATGGTACGAAACCAGTACACCGGTGCAGGTAACGCAAGTTGTACCAACCCCGGCTGCTGAGCAGGAAATCGATCTGCATGCTGTATCAAGCGTATCAAGCGCACCAAGCGCCCTGAGCAACGCTATCAGCGCCCCTACCGCGCCGCAGCAAATCAGTTTACTGCCGGAAACACGCGAAGCTGCCGAAGCACCGGTGCCAGCGCCGGAAGCGGAAGCGCCGGTTCCTGTCTCGGAATATGTTGCTCAGCCTGTAGCAGTGCCTACGCCAGTGCCTGCACCTGAATCCGCATCGGCGGAAATGATCCCGCAGCCTCAGGCAGCAACGGAAACAGTGGCAGAAACACCGGCTGCTCCAGTGGCGGCGATCGAAGCCATTGCAGCAGCGCCGGTCACAGAACCGGTTGCGGTTGCCGCACCACCGGCGCCAGCACCTGTACCAGCACCGATCCAAGCGCCGGCACAGCAAGCATCAACGGCATCCGACGAACTGCAACAAGTCTTGCAGGCCGCAGGATTGACCCTTGCAGCCACCGACCCGGAAAAACTGCGCGCCGCCCAACAGGCAGCCGCACAGATCGCGCCAACGCCACACATTCCGCGTGAACGCAAACCGGCGGCGGCATTGCCGACCGAGCCACTGGTACAGATCGAAACGCGTCAGCCATAAATCAACCATAAACACGCTGATACCAAGCTAATACCAAGCTGATTGCAGGCAATAAAAAGGGAGCAAACGCTCCCTTTTTTTACCTCT
>DATMOE010000183.1:0-5131 GCA_035568435.1 Herbaspirillum sp.
GCCTCGATAAATTACGTGAAGGTTCCAAGATCAAAGTAATCGACCGCGTGGCGCAGAATAATGCCGCAATCGCTGCAGGAGCATTTCCCACCGCCAGAGGCCCGCGTCACCGGCCGGGCGGTGGTGGCGGTGGTAAAGGTCCGGGCGGCCCCGGCCCTGCTGCCGATGGCGGCTCACCAGCCGCGCCGCCGCCATCTCCAGCCGCTCCTGCGTCAGCTGCATCTCCAGCCGCCCCAGCTTCCGCCAACTAAACCACGCCAGGCAACCGCATGAATCCATCCCGCGCCTTTATTCTGCGGCCGGTCGCTACCACCTTATTGATGGTAGCGATTCTGCTAACCGGTTTGTTCGCCTGGCGCTTATTGCCGGTATCGGCTTTGCCGGAGGTCGATTACCCCACCATTCAGGTCGTCACGCTCTATCCGGGCGCGAGCCCGGAAGTGATTACTTCATCGATTACCGCGCCCCTGGAACGGCAGTTCGGGCAGATGCCGGGCTTGGCCCAAATGTCGTCGACCAGTTCCGGCGGCGCATCGGTGATTACGCTGCAATTCAGCCTGGATCTTTCGCTGGATGTGGCTGAACAGGAAGTGCAGGCCGCCATCAACGCCGCCGGTAATCTGTTGCCGATCGATTTGCCGAATCCGCCGATCTATAACAAGGTCAACCCGGCCGATACGCCGATCATGACGATTTCGGTCAGCTCGCCGACCTTGCCGCTGACCAAGCTGGAAGACATGGTCGATACCCATCTGGCGCAAAAAATATCGCAAGTAAGCGGTGTCGGGCTGGTCAGCATCAGCGGCGGCCAGCGCCCTGCGGTGCGGATCCAAACCAATGCGAAAGCACTGGCCGCGCTCGGCCTGACGCTGGAGGATGTCCGTACCGCCATCACCAACGCCAATGTCAATCAGGCCAAGGGAAGTTTTGATGGCCCTGCGCAAGCGTCCACGGTGGACGGCAACGATCAACTGAAATCGGCCGATGACTACAAGAACGTCGTCATCGCCTATAAAAACGGCGCTGCGGTGCGCTTGCGCGACGTGGCCGCAGTGCTCGATTCGGCCGAAAATACCCGGCTGGCGGCATGGGCCGGCAACACCCCGGCCATCATTCTGAATGTGCAGCGCCAGCCCGGCGCCAATGTGATTCAGGTCACCGATCGCATCAAGGCGCTATTGCCGCAACTCAGCGGCAATCTGCCGGGCGCGGTCGATGTCAAAGTGCTGAGCGACCGCACCGTGACCATCCGCGCTTCGGTTCAGGACGTCGAATTGGAATTAATGACGTCGGTGGGACTGGTGGTGCTGGTGATCTTCCTGTTCCTGCGCAATGTGCCGGCCACCATCATTCCGGCGGTGGCCGTGCCCTTGTCGTTGATCGGCACTTTCGGCGTGATGTACCTGACCGGCTTTTCGATCAATAACCTGACGCTGATGGCGCTGACCATCGCCGCCGGCTTTGTGGTCGACGATGCGATTGTGATGATCGAAAACATCAGCCGCTACATCGAAGAAGGCGAAAAACCGCTGGCCGCGGCGCTCAAGGGTTCGGAGCAGATCGGCTTCACCATTATTTCGCTGACGATTTCCCTGATCGCGGTGCTGATACCGCTGCTGTTCATGGGCGACGTGGTGGGACGGCTGTTCCGCGAATTTGCCATCACGCTGGCCATCTCGATCCTGATTTCGGCGGTCATTTCGCTGACGCTCACGCCGATGATGTGCGCGCGTCTGCTCAAGCACACCCCGGTAGAAAAACAAAGCCGCTTTTTTCATGCCAGCCAGCTCTTTTTCGACCGCGTCATCGCCGAATACGGCCGCGCCCTGAACTGGGTGCTGGATCGTCAAAAGACGACCTTGCTGGTAGCCATCGGAACACTGGTGCTGACCGCCGTGCTCTATCTGATCGTGCCGAAGGGCTTTTTCCCGCTGCAGGATACCGGCGCGATCCAGGGCATCAGCGAAGCCTCGCAATCGATTTCATTTGCGGCCATGTCGCAGCAGCAGGAAACGCTGGCCACCAAACTATTGCAGGACCCGGCAGTCGATAGCCTGTCTTCCTTCATCGGCGTCGATGGTGTCAATACCTCCCTGAACAACGGCCGGGTGCTGATCAATCTCAAGCCCAAAAATCAGCGCGACGATATCCGCACCGTACTGGCGCGGCTGCAACAGCGCGCCGGCAATATACCCGGCATGGCGCTATATCTGCAGCCTGTGCAGGATCTGAGCATCGACAGCAGCGTCAGCCGCACGCAATATCAATTCACCCTGCAATCGATCAACCCCGCCGATCTGTCGGTGTGGGTGCCGAAGCTGGTGCAGCGCCTGCAAAAAGTGCCATCGCTGGCCGATGTCGCCAGCGATTTGCAGGACAAGGGCTTGCAAGCCTACGTCAATATCAACCGCGACACCGCTTCCCGTCTCGGCGTGACCACTGCCGCCATCGACAACGCCCTCTACGATGCGTTCGGCCAACGCATGATCTCGACCATTTTTACGCAGACCAATCAATATCGGGTGGTGCTGGGCGTCGCGCCCCAGGATAGAGCCAATCCGCTGTCGCTCAAGGGCTTATACGTGCCGACACTGGCCGGCGGACCGGTGCCGCTGGATGCGGTGGCCACCATCGAGCAACACGACACTGCGCTGACCATCAACCATCTGGGGCAATTCCCGACCGCCACCATTTCATTCAATTTGGCCAACGGTGCTTCGCTGGGCAACGCCGTCAATGATGTGCGCGCCGTGCAAACCGAACTGGGCGTGCCGCCCGGCATCGACATTCACTTCCAGGGCGCAGCACTTGCATTTCAGGCCTCCCTGAGCAATACCTTATGGCTGATCCTGGCGGCGATCGTCACCATGTATATCGTGCTGGGCGTGTTGTATGAAAGCTATATCCATCCGATCACCATTCTCTCCACGCTGCCCTCGGCGGGCATCGGCGCCTTGCTGGCGATGCTGCTCACCGGCACCGACTTGAGCGTGATTGCGATCATCGGCATCATCTTGCTGATCGGGATCGTCAAGAAAAACGCGATCATGATGATCGACTTTGCGCTGGCCGCCGAACGCGAGCAAGGCATGAGCCCACGGGACGCCATTCATCAGGCCTGCCTGCTGCGTTTCAGGCCGATTCTGATGACCACCATGGCCGCATTGCTGGGCGCCTTGCCGCTGATGCTGGGCGGTGGCATGGGCTCGGAGTTGCGGGAGCCGCTCGGTATCGTGATGGTCGGCGGTCTGCTGGTGAGCCAAGTATTGACGCTGTTCACCACGCCGGTGATCTATTTGAGCTTCGATAGTCTGGCGCGGCGGTTCCGTCCTAAACACAAAGCGGCCGCAGGCCCTCTGGAGGCCGACGCATGATTCCGTACGCCGCCTTCATCCGGCGGCCAATTGCCACAACCTTACTAACGCTGGCCATTTTCCTGGCCGGCGCTTTGGCGTTCAAAATGCTGCCGGTGGCGCCCTTGCCGCAAGTCGATTTCCCGACCATTTCAGTCAGCGCCAACTTGCCCGGCGCTAGCCCGGAAACCATGGCCGCCACGGTGGCGACCCCGTTGGAACGGGCGCTGGGGCGCATCGCCGGCGTCTCCGAACTGACTTCGTCGAGTTCGCTGGGATCGACCCGGGTAACGCTGCAATTCGATCTGAACCGCGACATCAATGGCGCCGCGCGCGATGTGCAGGCCGCCATCAACGCCGCCCGCGGCTTGCTGCCGACCATGCCGTCGAACCCGACGTATCGCAAAGTCAATCCGGCCGATGCGCCGATCATGATTATCGCGCTGACCTCGGACTCGCTCACACGCGGCCAGATGTACGACGCTGCCGATACCGTCCTGGGACAAAAATTCCTGCAGGTCGAAGGTATCGGCGATGTCACTATCGGCGGCAGTTCGCAGCCGGCGGTGCGCGTCGAAATCAATCCCACACAACTCAATCATTACAACATCGGCCTGGAAACGGTGCGGACCGCCATCACCAACACCAATGCCAATCGGCCTAAAGGTTTTCTGTCCGATGGCGAACATAATTGGCAAATTCAGGCCAACGATCAGGCCAAAGTGGCCAGTGACTATATGCCCTTGATTGTCAGCTATCAAAACAACGCGCCAGTGCGTATTTCCGATATCGCCGAGGTCAAGAATTCAGTGCTCGATATGCGCAATGCCGGTCTGGTGGGTAAGCAGCCGGCGGTGATGCTGATCCTGTTCCGGCAGCCCGGCGCCAACATCATCGAAACGGTCGACCGGGTCAAGGCGCTGCTGCCGCAACTGCAGGCATCGATTCCTGCTGCGATCAAAATGCAGGTGGCGCTCGATCGCAGCCCGACCATCCGGGCCTCGCTGGCCGAAGTCGAACACACCTTGCTGATTTCGATCGGGCTGGTGATTATGGTGGTGTTTTTGTTCTTGCGTAACGGCCGCGCCACCGCGATTCCGGCCATTACCGTGCCGGTCTCGCTGGTAGGGACGTTTGCCGTAATGTATCTCTGCGGTTTCTCACTGAATAATCTGAGCCTGATGGCGCTGACCATCGCCACCGGCTTCGTGGTCGATGACACCATCGTGGTGCTGGAAAATATTTCGCGTTATATCGAACACGGCATGGCGCCGAAAGAGGCTGCCCTGAAAGGGGTGCGGGAAGTCGGCTTCACCGTGCTGTCGATGAGTCTTTCGCTGATCGCGGTATTTATCCCGATCCTGCTGATGGGCGGCATCATCGGCCGTCTGTTCCGCGAATTCGCTGTGACTTTATCGGTTGCCATTCTGGTGTCGCTGCTGGTATCGCTGACGACTACGCCGATGTTATGCGCGCGCTGGCTGAAGGCCCCCGATCGCACTAAAAAACCCAGCCGCGTGTTCGCCGTCAGCGAACGCATTTTCGATGTCATGCTGGACGGCTACCGCCGTTCGCTGGGCTGGGCGCTGCGCCATGGCCCGTTGATGATGGTGATTCTGGCCGCCACCATCGTCTTGAATATCTATCTGTATGTGGTGGTGCCGAAAGGCTTCTTTCCGCAACAGGACACGGGGCGGCTTAACGGCAACATCAAGGCCGATCAGAGCATTTCATTTCAGGCGATGCAGATCAAACTGCAGCGCTTCATCGATCAGGTC
>DATMOE010000184.1:0-5322 GCA_035568435.1 Herbaspirillum sp.
GAATTTGGCTTCCAGTAACGGGATACCATCCTTGCGGCGGCGCGCATGCCCAATCGGATATTCCACCACCAGTTCCGCCAACTTCTTGCCATCCTTGAATTCGACGGTCAGCGCATTGGCGATCGAACGCTTCTTCGGGTCGTGATAATCCTTGGTGAAAGCCTGGTCTTCAACGCAAACGATTTTCGCGCGCAGCACATCGATGCGCTTGTCGGCGGCAATCTCGTTTTCATAATCAGACGCTGTCAGGCGACCGAAAATCAGCGGCACCGCCACCATGTATTGAATGCAATGGTCGCGGTCGGCAGGATTGTTGAGCGGGCCTTGCTTGTCGATAATGCGGATACAGGCTTCGTGCGTGCGGATCGTGATGCGCTTGATGTCTTCGACTTTTTTGCCGGCCTTGGCCAGTTGCGCATGCAAGGTCATGGCGGCTTCGACCGCAGTTTGCGAATGGAATTCAGCCGGAAACGATATCTTGAACAGCACGTTTTCCATCACATACGATGCATATTTGCGTTGAAATTTGAATGGTTTGCCTTCGAACAGTACGTCGTAGAAACCCCAGGTTTTCGCCGTCAGCACGGAGGGATAGCCCATTTCGCCGGTCTTCGCCATCAGCGCCAGCCGCACCGCGCGCGAGGTGGCGTCGCCCGCCGCCCAGGACTTGCGCGAACCGGTATTGGGTGAGTGGCGATAAGTACGCAAGGACTGGCCGTCGACCCAGGCCAATGAGACCGCATTGAGGATTTCTTCACGCGTCAGCCCCATCATTTCCGCCACGACTGCTGTGGACGCGACCTTGACCAGCACGACGTGATCCAGACCGACTTTGTTAAATGAATTTTCCAGCGCGATGCAGCCCTGAATTTCATGCGCCTTGATCATGCCGGTCAGCACGTCTTTCATGGTCAGCGGCTTTTTGCCGGCGGCCACTGCATTGCGCGACAGCCAATCGGCCGTCGCCAGAATGCCGCCCAGATTATCCGAAGGATGGCCCCATTCGGCCGCCAGCCAGGTATCGTTGAAATCGAGCCAGCGAATCATCGCGCCGATATTGAACGCGGCTTGTATCGGATCAAGCTGAAATTGCGTACCCGGCACCTTGGCGCCGTTCGGCACGATGGTGCCCGGCACAATCGGCCCCATCAACTTTTTGCAGGCTGGATATTCCAGCGCTTCCAGACCACAGCCCAAGGTATCGATCAAACAATTACGGGCGGTCTCGTAGGCCACTTTTGAATCGATTTTGTATTTGGTGACGTAATCGACGATATCGAGCAATACCTTGTCGTACTTTGGACGAGCGTTTGAAATAGGCGCGGACATGGCTTTCCTGTAAATGGATTGGATTTGATTTAATTAATTATTGATACGACTCAGACTTTGCATTCATTGGCCACTTGCTGGCCGAGTTTAGAATTCAGCAACATCGACTTGGTCGGAATCTGAATCCAGACCATCCCGCTGCTGCTATCTTCAAAACGCAAGGCGCCAGTCGAGGTCGTCACCGGCAACATCACGTAGAGGCGCCCCTTCCAGGTCAGATCGATGTGGCGCTGATCGTCTCCCATTTTGACGTCAACCCGATTATTCATCTCGCAATTGAATCTGCCGGTAATCAATTTGGCGCCCCAGGGCGCTCCTGATTCGACTGCCTGCGTGGGCGTGCCGGTCGTTGGCCGGCTTTCAGTCACCGGAGTGCTCGATGGCGCCGATCCGCAAGCTGCCAGCAACGCCAGCAAACCCGCACCGATGAAAGGCTTGCCGAAATTTTCAAGGAAATTCGCAAGAACAGGTCGAATGTGTTTTACGGCTAACGTCATGGCGCTCCATTGCCCGCAGGCGATAGTGAAAAACTGCAAGTGTATATACAAACCGGCGCAACAATGCGCCGGCGTCCTTCGTTCGCCCTTCACTATTTACGCTTGGCGATCGGTGTAAATTTCAAATTCTCCGGTCCGACGTAATTGGCCGATGGCCGAATAATCTTGTTGTCGATGCGCTGTTCGATAATGTGCGCCGCCCAGCCGGATGTGCGCGCAATCACGAACAAGGGCGTAAACATCGCCGTCGGCACCTCCATCATGTGATACGACACCGCTGAAAACCAGTCCAGATTCGGAAACATTTTTTTGATGTCCCACATCACCGTTTCCAGCCGTTCGGCAATATCGAACATTTTGGTCGAACCTGCTTCTTTGGAGAGTTTGCTGGCGACTTCCTTGATGACCTTGTTGCGTGGATCGGAAATCGTATAGACCGGATGACCGAAGCCGATCACAACTTCCTTGTTCTCTACGCGGCGTTTGATATCTGCTTCGGCTTCGTCCACATTGTCGTAACGTTTTTGCACGGCAAACGCGGCTTCGTTGGCGCCGCCGTGTTTCGGCCCGCGCAGTGCGCCGATGGCCCCGGTAATGGCGGAATACATATCCGAGCCGGTGCCGGCGATCACGCGCGCGGTAAAAGTCGACGCATTGAATTCATGTTCGGCATACAGGATCAACGAGGTATGCATCGCCTCTTCCCACAACTTCGACGGTTTCACGCCATGCAGCAGATGCAGAAAATGGGCGCCGATCGAGTCGTCATCGGTTTCGACATCGATCCGATTCCCGTTATGACTGTAGTGATACCAATACAGCAGCATCGAACCCATCGACGCCATCAATTTATCGGCGATATCGCACGCGCCGGGGGTGTTGTGATCGTCTTTTTCCGGCAGCACGCAACCCAGCGCGGAGACGCCAGTGCGCATCACATCCATCGGATGCGACGCCGCGGGCAACCATTCCAGCGCCGCTTTGACGTTGGCAGGAATACCGCGCAAGGCCTTGAGTTTGGCTTTATACGCGCGCAATTCGGCACTATTGGGCAGCTTGCCGTGCACCAGCAGATGGGCGATTTCTTCGAATTCACAACTGTCGGCGATATCCAGAATGTCATAGCCGCGGTAGTGCAGATCGTTGCCGGTTTTACCGACCGTGCATAGCGCGGTATTGCCTGCAACCACACCCGACAAGGCAACGGATTTTTTCGGTTTGAAACTGCCTTTTTGCTGCTCGCTCATGTTCGCTCCGTCAATTCAAAACTTAGGTCCGTAGTACGCGCAGTACGCACAAGATTCGTGCTGCGCTATTCTTCTTTCTTCTGTGCAAACAAGGCGTCAAGGCTTTGTTCGTAACGGTTGTAATCGATGCGATCGTACAATTCCATACGGGTCTGCATGGTATCGAGTACATTTTTTTGGGTGCCGTCGCGGCGGATCGTCTGATAGACGTTTTCGGCTGCCTTGTTCATCGCGCGAAATGCCGACAACGGATACAGCACTAGACTGACATCAACCGCCCTGAGTTCCTCGACGGTAAATAATGGCGTGGCGCCGAATTCCGTAATATTAGCGAGCACGGGAACTTTGACTGCGGAGGCGAATTGGCGATACATGAGAATTTCGGTAATCGCTTCTGGAAACAGCATATCGGCGCCGGCTTCGATATAGGCGATGGCGCGTTCCAGTGCCGGCTCCAGACCTTCCACGGCCAGCGCATCGGTACGCGCCATGATGACGAAATTATCGTCGGTGCGGGCATCGACGGCAGCCTTGATGCGGTCGACCATTTCCTGCTTGGACACGATTTCTTTATTCGGACGATGGCCGCAGCGCTTGGCGCCCACTTGATCTTCGATATGTATCGCGGCGGCGCCGAATTTGATCATCGACTTGACTGTGCGCGCCACATTAAAGGCCGATGCGCCGAAGCCGGTATCGACATCCACCAGCAGCGGCAGATCGCAGACATCGGTGATGCGCCGTACATCGGTCAACACATCGTCCAGATTGGAAATACCCAGATCGGGCAGGCCGAGCGACCCTGCGGCCACACCGCCGCCCGATAAATAAATCGCCTTGAAACCGGCCCGCTTGGCCAGCAAGGCATGATTGGCATTAATGGCGCCGATGATCTGCAGCGGCGACTCGTCAACGACGGCTTGGCGGAACAAAGCGCCTGCGGAATGAATAGCCATAAAAGTCTCCAAAATATTTATTTATGGAAGACTATACACTCGCAGGCTACGAACCGAAACCCGGATGCTTAGAAGCGCTTATTCGTCGGCCACACCGCCTATGCCCAGTTCCTGGATTTTGCGCGTAATCGTATTGCGCCCTATCCCCAGGCGGACCGCGGCATCGTTCTTGCGGCCATGCGTATGTTTCAATGCCACCCTGATCAGCGCGGCCTCGAACTGACGTCCCAGCACATCCATCACTTCAGGCCGGTCGTTGCTCAGCATCAGCGCAGCTTCCGCTTCCAATAAGGCAACCCATGGACTCTTATCGCTACCGGCAACCCAGACCGAGCCGCCGGGTTCGGCCGAACCCTCGCTATCGGCTCTGGGCACAATGACCGGCAATGGCATGAATGACGTCGATGGCAGCGGTTCGCCGCTAGGCCGTTCGTCCACCAGATCATGCGGCAGATCCTTGACTTCCACGGTCTGGCCCGGCGCCATCACGGTAATCCAGTTACACAGATTTTCCAGTTGACGCACATTGCCGGGCAGTTCGAGTTGCGATAAAAATTGCATCGCATGGGGCGACAAGCGCTTCGCCTCCACGCCAAGCTGACGCGCGCTTTGCGTCAGGAAGTGGCGCGCCAGAATGGTGATATCTTCGCGCCGCTCGCGCAAGCTTGGCAAACGCAAGCGGATCACATTGAGGCGGTGATATAAGTCCTCGCGGAACAAACCCTCGCGCACCCGATGCTCCAGATTTTGATGGGTCGCGGCAATCACGCGCACATTGGCTTTCATCGATTGATGACCGCCGACGCGATAAAAATGACCGTCCGACAGCACCCGCAATAAACGCGTCTGCAGATCGAACGGCATATCGCCGATTTCATCGAGGAATAAGGTGCCGCCTTCAGCCTGCTCGAAACGGCCGCGCCGCATGGTCTGCGCCCCGGTGAAAGCGCCGCGTTCATGACCGAACAATTCGGATTCCAGCAAGTCCTTCGGAATCGCCGCGGTATTGAGCGCAACAAACGGCTGCGACGCCCGCGGACTATGCTTATGCAAGGCGCGCGCAACCAGTTCTTTACCGGTGCCGGATTCACCGGTGATGAGTACCGTGACATTCGATTGCGATAACCGTCCGATGGCGCGAAATACATCTTGCATCGCCGGCGCCTGACCGAGGATTTCGGTCGCTTCCGCCGCGGCCTGCTCGACATCGGCTTCGCGCAAGCTCTCTTCCAGTGCGCGCCGGATCAGCTCCACGGCTTTATCGACATCGAAGGGCTTGGCCAGATATTCGAA
>DATMOE010000185.1:0-5449 GCA_035568435.1 Herbaspirillum sp.
TATGTCATGGAGTCCGGCTTGATCACGATGAGCGGTGTCGCAAGTCAGATGCTGGACGATCCCAAGATCAAGGTGGCTTATCTTGGGGAAGGCTAGTGTGGTGATACTGCCCGGGCAGTAACAGCGCGGCAGCGCAGCACCCATCATAATTTTCTGCATTTGTATTTTTGACAACATTGATTGGCGGCACCAGTATCGGTATTGGTTTCGCCGGTTTTTCTTGGCGAATGCATTCTCTCGCCGTCCTTGCGAGAACAACAAAGATGCTTGTAATCTACGTGGAAGGCCCCACGTCTGAGCTTAGATGCGTTGCTCGGCACGAGCGATCAGCATGATAATGCGAGCGTGCCGAAATGACGCAAGAATGATGCGACATCACTATAAAGAGGCAGGCATGGAACAATTTCACGGCACCACGATTCTTTCCGTCAGGCGCGGCAGTAACGTCGCTTTGGGTGGCGACGGCCAGGTGACGCACGGTAATGTCGTCATGAAAGGTACTGCCCGCAAGGTCAGGAAGTTGTATCAAGGCAAGGTTCTGGTCGGTTTCGCCGGCGGTACTGCCGATGCATTTACCTTGCTCGACCTGTTTGAATCCAAACTTGAAAAGCATCAGGGCAATCTGATGCGCGCTTCCGTCGAATTGGCCAAGGAATGGCGCACCGACCGCATGCTGCGGCGGCTGGAAGCGATGTTACTGACTGCCGACCGTGAAACCACACTGGTCATTACCGGCAACGGCGACGTCCTTGAACCCACTGACGGTATCGGTGCGATCGGTTCGGGTGGCAGTTTTGCGCAGTCTGCAGCTAAGGCCTTGCAGGAAAATACCGAACTGACGCCGGCTGAAGTCGTCAAGAAATCGCTCGTGATCGCCGGCGATTTATGTATCTATACTAACCAATCCCATATTATTGAAACGCTGGATGACTGACCGGATCTGAATCCGCTCGGCATTTGCCGCTTTATTTTCGTGGCTTTGTTTCGCCGTTTTACGTTTGTATTAACAGGCAACACCAATTTAAAGATACCCAATGAACATGACGCCTAAAGAGATCGTCTCCGAACTTGATAAACATGTGGTTGGCCAGGGACGCGCCAAGCGCGCGGTGGCGATCGCATTGCGCAATCGCTGGCGTCGGCAGCAGATCGCCGAACCGTTGCGGCACGAGATCACACCTAAAAACATCCTGATGATCGGACCGACCGGGGTCGGTAAAACAGAAATTGCACGCCGTCTGGCAAAGCTGGCCGATGCGCCGTTCATTAAGATCGAAGCGACCAAATTTACCGAAGTCGGCTATGTCGGACGCGATGTCGATACCATCATCCGCGATCTGATTGATATCGGCATCAAGCAAACGCGTGAAGCCGAAGTGCGCAAGGTGCGTGCCCGCGCCGAAGATGCCGCGGAAGACCGGGTCATCGATATTTTAGTGCCGCCTGCGCGCGATTTCGGGTTTCATCCAGAAACAGGGGCTAAAACCGATGACGGTACTAGCAATAACACGCGCCAGACGTTTCGCAAGCGTTTGCGCGAAGGCGCGCTGGACGATAAGGAAATCGAAATCGAGTTGAACGACGCCGCGCCCCAAATGGAAATCATGGCGCCGCCGGGTATGGAAGAAATGACCGAACAGATCAAATCGATGTTTTCCGGGATCGGCAGCAACCGTAAGAAAACACGCAAGATCAAGATTCGGGAAGCCATGAAATTCCTGATCGATGAAGAAGCGGGCAAGCTGGTCAACGAGGAAGAGTTGCGGCAGAAGGCAATTCAGAATGTCGAGCAGAACGGGATTGTCTTTCTGGACGAAATCGATAAAATCGCCACCCGTTCGCAAAATGGCGGCGCCGACGTATCGCGCGCCGGCGTGCAGCGCGATTTGCTGCCGCTGGTGGAAGGCACTACGGTCAATACCAAGTACGGCATGATCAAGACCGACCATATTCTGTTCATCGCTTCCGGTGCATTTCATTTGGCTAAACCATCGGATCTGATCCCCGAATTGCAGGGACGTTTCCCGATTCGGGTCGAGCTGGATTCGTTGTCGATTGCCGATTTCGAATGCATCCTGACAGCGACCGATGCTTGCCTCACCAAGCAATACGAAGCGTTGCTGGCAACCGAAGGCGTCAAGATAGAATTCGTGCCGGCGGGTATTCAGCGTCTCGCTGAAATCGCATTTTCGGTCAATGAGAAGACCGAAAATATTGGTGCGCGCCGTTTGTATACGGTCATGGAAAAATTGCTGGAAGAGGTTTCGTTTTCCGCCAGCGATAGTGGCGATGTAACCTTATTGATCGACGCGGCTTATGTGAACGAGCGCCTGGGCGAACTGGCGGTGAATGAAGATTTGTCGCGTTACGTTCTGTAATCCTGAAGCAAGACAGATACCGCTGGCGTGCGATGAAAAGCGTTTTAGTCACTCACCACACTAGCGGTTTTTTACGCGATGACGTTACCGCGCGACGATAACGCTATCGCCTTCACCATCTTCATCGGCGGCTTCCGGTCCGCCTGGTCCGAACGAAAATAGGCGATAAGTCTGTTGCGTGCCATCGAACCGGTATTGATACGGGTTGCCCCATGGATCGTGCGGCAGACGGTCGACATAACCTCCCTGTTTCCAGCCCTTGGCTGCCGGCCCCCTGGTGGGCTCCAGAACCAACGCCAGCAATCCTTGCTCTGTGCTCGGGTAATTCCCATTGTCCTGCTTATAGAGCGCTAATCCCTGAGCGATAGCGTCCATATCCTGCTGTGCGATATTGGCTTTGGTATTGTGCTGCTTATAGACGTTCGTTATCACGCGCGGTAGCGCAAATCCGATAGCAGTGATAGCGAGTAAAATCAGAAAAATTCGTACGTAGCGCGGCCGACCAGTGCGTGGATTGAGAAAAGAATGGGAAGGTCTAAAAAAAAACACGTTGGGCATGGTGTTGCGCTAAGGTGGGTAAAGAATGGCTCGCGAAAGGCGTGAGTATAAGGCCAAACTACCCTATAACACGATGAAAAGACGGTGTGCGTTCGGCGCAACAGCTTGAATAGCCGATACAGAAGTGCATTTGCTTGCCAAATAAAATTGAGGAGATTTGACATGCTTGGATTAAAAAAAATGATGCGCCTCGGCCTGGTCGCCCTGATTTCAGCAGCAGCGTGGACATCGGCAGCGTCGGCAGCACAGTTGACCATATTGTCTACCGGTGCATTCAAACAGGTCGCCGTAGCGCTGGTGCCCTTATATGAATCCAGCACCGGTAATAAGATCGTTCTGGATAACGATACCGCGGGCGGTTTGGCGCGCCGCATCGAAGCCGGTGCATCGTTCGATCTGGTCATCCTGACGCCGGATCTGATCAAGGAACTGTTGGCCAGGAAAAAGGTGAGCGCCGATAGTGTCGCTAATCTGGCGCAGGTGGGCATTGGCGTGATGGTGCCGGTTGGTGCGCCAAAGCCGGCGATCGATACCGTCGAGCACTTCAGGCAAACCTTGCTCAATGCAAAGTCGGTTGCCTATATCGACCCTGCATCGGGCGGTTCCAGCGGTATTTATCTGACGCAACTATTCCAGCAATGGGGCATTGCGCCGCAAATCGATCGTAAAGCGGTCAAAGTCGACGGCGGCTCGGTAGCGGAGCATATCGTCAAAGGCGAAGCGGAACTGGGTATTCATCAGATCAGCGAAATCCTGCCGACGAAAGGCGTGACATTGGTCGGACCGCTGCCCGCCGATATTCAGCGTTACACGATTTATACCGCAGCCATCAGCAGCACCAGTACCGAACAGGCGGCAGCGCGGGCGTTTTTGCATTTGCTGACCGGCCCTGAAGCGGCCAAGGTTTTAAAGGAAAAAGGGATGGAAACGGTTACACCTTGAATCCTGTGATTTGAGCCTGAATGGCTAATCCTCTCCTTGCCCAAGCCGGAAGGGTGTCATCGATTAGAAACGGCATATCTGGATTATCTTTGCGCGATGAATCGCTAATATAGCCTTGATCCGTTGACACAACCCGCGTGAAAGGGTTTATCGGTACCGTCCATTGCTTTCTAGGGGGGCTTTGCGGCGTGGTTTGCACGGTGGGTAGTGGTGCCGGTTTCACATCGGATTTCAAAATGGCGGCATCGCGTTCTGATGGCTGTCGCTGGCTTATAGATTCAATGATCGGCTTGCTTACAGGCCGCTCCGCCATGCGGGATTTTTCCGCGGCCCGGAGGCCGAAGCTACCGAGCAGATTGCGCGCGCGAATATTTTCTTGGCTGGCTTGTGCTCGGCAGGCGCGTGCGGCCTTGGAGGTATCTTTAGGGTCAAGCTCTTTACATTTTTTTTTTAATGCTGCCAACCGATTCACTTCTTTGGACAGGGCATCCAACTTTCCCGGCGGTAGTACTGTAGAACGTTGCGCGATGTAATGTTTCATTGCTTCTTCGGTGGCGCCCAGTGCCTCTGCCATGTTGCCTTTCTCGAGTGTGGCGTTACTCCATAATTTCTTTTCGCGTTCGATCTGCTGGCCCTGCCAGCGCGCATCTCTTGCGTTCTTTGCTTGTTTTGCGGCAGCAGCATTCAATTTCGTGGCCGGTTTCTCCGGTGAATGAACCGGACAAGGGGTAGCCGTGGATGAGCGCAGCGACTCGACGTAGGATTGCTCGTGCGGTAGCCGCCTATTGGCTGTGATGACTGCCGCGTTGCGCGGATAAGCAGGCGCGACAGGCGCGTGCAATGACAAGGGCTGCGACGGTGGGGCTGTGCGCCAGCGCGCATTCTTTCTGCTGCTCTCGCCCCCGCGAATCAGATTGCCCATTGCATCTGCCTCATGCAAACGAGGCGGCGGCAATGGACGAGAGCGCTTTAGCCCATCCAGCACGGCCGCAGCCTTGTTATGTGTTTTCGCATACGCCAGTAGCTGCTCGCGGCTGGGCATGGTCTTGCAGGTTTTCAGTGCGTCTATCGCATGGTCGACCGAAGCTTTGGCATCGCGGATTTGACCGGGTAATTTCATTATTGCGTCGGTGCCGAGCACCAACGTGCTGTCGGGAACACGCAATACGGATGCATAATCTGCGAGATCCTGCTTGTCGTATCGTTCCAGTTTCTGCTGCAGTTTTTCAAACGCCGCCAGCGTTTTTGTTGGCAACGGCGTTAAGGTGGGGAGCTTACTGATGGGCGAGGATGAGCCTTGCGAACTCGATTGCGATGTATTCCTGGAGAATTTGCCTGCCGTTGGTGCCTTACTTTCCACTGGCGCCCATCGCATGCGCGATGCACTGCCCGTCGGTGCACTGGCGCTTGCTTGTTGCGGTGTCAGGGCTGACCCTGGCGATACACAAATGGGTGGGCTTGCTGAAAGACCTGCGACTGGCATTATCTCGCTCCTTTGATCCTCTGTTCCTTTTGCCGGCCTAGGCGGATGCGATGCAGGCCCCGGGGAACGGAGAGAATCTTAAGATAAT
>DATMOE010000186.1:0-5503 GCA_035568435.1 Herbaspirillum sp.
ACAAAACCATCGGTGCCGAATACTTTCCAGGCCACATCGCTACGCGGAAACGGTTGGCCGACCACGGTGTAATCTTGAAACGATTTCGGCTTGGCACGGCCTTCTATGTATAGCGCATTGCCTTCCTTATTATTCCATTTGACCTTGGCATTGAAGTATTTGCCGCCGACCAGATCGGCATAGGTGACGCCACGCGACGGGTTATCGCGCGGGGCGACCAAGCCGTCATAAACCACTAGCTGATCCGCCGGCACATTCAGTTTTTCCGACGCCATCTCGATCATCAAGCGGCGCGCCTCGGCGGCGGCATTGCGCATCGGCTTGGCGCCGGCGGCAATCCCAAGCGAGCCGGAAGCACCGCCCTGATTGATGGCGATATTCGTATCGCCCATATAAATATGGACCTTCTCGAACCGTACATCGAGCTCCTCGGCCACAATCTGCGCGATGCCGGTTTCCAGGCCCTGCCCCAGATCGACTTTGCCGAAGTAAGCGTTGACGCTGCCGTCCGGCAGAATAGCGACCCAGGAATCGAGTTCCGTGGGTTCCAGCAACGGTTTCAGAGGAATCGCCACGCCGCCCGCAGAGGTGCTGCCGGCCTGCTCTATTTGCGCGGCAGCCGCCATCTGCCAAGGCGAGGTTGCGCACACCACCAACGCGCCTGAAGCCGCCAGAAACTGGCGGCGCTTCATCGATACACCGGGTTCCTGGTTCATGCTGTCACTCCTTTTTTCATCTCGGCCTGCGCCCGCTTGATGGCGCGCAAAATCGCCAGATGCGTGCCGCAACGGCACTTCAGGCCGGACAGCGCCGCACGAATCTCGGCGTCGGACGCGTTCGGATTTTGATCCAGTAAAGCAGCGCCGGTCATCATCCAGCCGTTGATGCAATAACCGCATTGCGGCACTTGCTCTTCGATATAAGCCGTCTGCAGCGGATGCGGATTTTCTGGCGTGCCGAGGCCGGAAATGGTGGTGACTTGCTGCCCTTGCACGGCCGACGCCGGCAGTACGCAAGAGCGGGTTGCGCCGCCGTTCAATTGCACGGTGCAAGCGCCGCATTGCGCCAGACCACAGCCGAATTTTGGATTGCTCAGCTTGAGCGCATCGCGCAAGACATATAACAGCGGCATTGACGGATCGGCGTTGACCGATACCTTTTTACCATCCAGGACGAAACCGATTTCAGCCATGTCTGCTCCTCGTTTTTTTTGATTTCTAACTTCGCCGGAGTGCCATCTAATCACACTAATGAAACCATGCAAAACCTCGTTCCGCATAACAGAATTATGCGAACGATTTTCCCAGTAGGACAGAAAATCAAGCGCCGAGCTGGATCAACATATCGATCGCATAATCGCGGCTCGATGCAATAACCAAAATATCCGACGCAGCCCGCAGCGTAGCGAGACTGACCGGTTCCGGCCGCACCGCAGGATCGTGAATGAAAATACCGGTGATCTGCACACCGAGGCGGTGTGCGGCCTGCTTGAAGAGCGGCGCCAAGCCGACATCATCGCCATCGCAAGCGATGATGAACAACATATCGGCGCCGTCCAGCAGCGGCAACGGCAACGCATGGTTAGCATCCGGTATCACCACATGCACATCGGCCAGCGCTCTGGCCTCGACCATCTTCGCCACTGCCTCCCCGCCGCGGCCCAGGCCGATCACCTCGATGAAACGGCGCTGCGAATTAGGGCTGTCGATACGATAACGGGTATCCGTCACCGCCACCGCGCAACTGGAAACATCCATCGCACCGCTGGCCGGTTTTTCCATCATTTGCTCCCGGTCGATATACAGGATTCAAAGCCGGCGCGCAGCGCATCCTTGTCCAGATTGCGGCCAATAAATACCAATCGGCTATAACGGTGCTCATCCGCCTTCCAAGGCTGCAGCAAGTCGCCTTCCAGCACCATGTGAACCGACTGAAAAACCAGCCGCCGCGGTTCGTCTTTGACATCGATGATGCCCTTGGCGCGCAGAATATCCGCGCCTTTGCTGGCGATCAAGGCATTGAGCCAGAGGCTGATCCGGGTCGCGTCCATCGGCTGCTCCGAACGCAGGCCGATGCTGTCGATACCACTATCGTGTTGGTGGTCATGATTGTGATTGTGATTGTGATTGTGATCCTGATGCTCATGACCGCAATCCGCATCATGCACATGCCCTGCTTCCCCATGCGCCGGCTGCAGAAAATCCGGCTCCAGCGAAACAATGCGCGCAAGATCGAAACCGCCGCGTCCGAGTACTTTATCCAACGCAACGTTGCAACGCTGCGCCCGATGAATCGGCGCCAGCGGATTCATTTTTCGCAAACGCGCTTCGGTCTCCCGCAGTTCCTGCTCGGACACCAGCTCGCTCTTGTTTAACACGATCTGGTCGGCAAAGGCAATCTGCTCGACGGCCTCGCGGCTATCGGCAAGGCGTAAAAAAATATGTTTGGCGTCCACCACCGTGGTGACCGAATCCAGCACGGTCCGGGCTTGCAGAAAGTGGTCGACAAAAAAGGTCTGCGCCACCGGTCCGGGATCGGCCAGGCCGGTGGTCTCGACAATAATCGCGTCGAAATGTCCGCCCTTCGCCAATAAGCCGTGCAAAGTGCGGATCAGATCGCCGCGCACAGTACAGCAGATGCAACCGTTGTTCATCTCGAACAGTTCTTCATCGGTATTCAGAATCAGATCGTTGTCGATGCCGATTTCGCCGAATTCATTAACGATGACCGCATAACGCCGGCCATGGTCTTCCGACAAAATGCGGTTGAGCAGCGTGGTTTTACCGGCCCCGAGGTAGCCGGTTAAAACCGTCACCGGAATGCGTGTATCGCTCATCAGACTGCTGCGGCTGCCTTTGCTGCATCTCTTTCGCTATCTTCCACGGTGCGCCATGGCATCAGCGAAACATGCACCGCGCCCTTGATCTCACCTTCGCCGGTCACCGCCTTGATCGCTTTTTCAGTTTCGTCCAGCCGGAAGCGATGGGTGGTCAGTAAATCGAGCGGGAAACGGGTCGATGCCAACTGCTGCAGGGCCAGTTCGCATGCCTTATAACTATGGCCGCGCGCGCTCTTGATGGTGATGTACTTGACCGTCACTTTACCGATCGGGAAATTCGGAAATTCAGCCATTTCACCTTGAATCAGCAATGTGCCGCCCTTGCGCTTCATCGCCTCCACGCCGAGCAGGATCGCGGCAGTACCCGCGCCGGCGGTGCAATCGAGCGCAACATCCACGCCGTAGCCGTCGGTGACTTCCATGATGCGCGCCAGCGGATTTTCCGTCTGCACGTCGATCACACAATCGGCGCCCAGTTTCTTGGCGACTTCAAAACGGGCAGCGTCCTTGGTGGTGCCGGTCACGATGATCAGCTTGGCGCCGGCTTGTTTGCAGGCCACCACTTGGGACAAACCTTGCTGGCCCGGCCCCTGGATCAGCACCACAGAGTTGTAGCCGACTTTGGAATCGAACAAGGCCCATTCGATACCGTTGGCCATCGGCGTAACCAAACCGGCGCGCTCAGGCGACATGCCATCGGGTACTTTATGCACCACCGAATTCCATGGCAAATACATGTACTCGGCAAAACCGCCCCACAGATGCGGCGGCTTGTCGGAGGTCGAATAACCGTAGCGAATGCCGTCTGGATTGGAACGCCAATCGGTATTTTCGCAATGGCGGTATTCGCCCTGATGACACCATTCGCATTTTCCGCAAGCCACGTAATGCTCGACGAAAACGCGGTCGCCGACCTTGAAGCCTTTGCGCGCGGTAAATTCCTTGCCGGCCTTAACGATTACGCCGATGTTTTCATGACCCATGATCACCGGGCCGCCGGTCTTCAGCGCCTCCTTGTACATCTTGACATCGGTGCCGCAGATGCCGGCAACTTCGATTTTCATCAAGGCTGAGTCGCCGTTTTCTGGAATCTCCGGCATCGGGAATTCCTGCATTTCAATTTTGCTTGGGCCTACTTTTACTGCTGCTCTGACTTTTTCCAAGATGCTTCTCCAGTGATGTATAGGGTATTTAAGGACGCAGCCGTAATGCCGTTCAGTGAAGCCGCCGTCAGTTGGGGTGTGGTGGGATGTTGTGCGCAGTGAGGTAAAGAAGGGAGGCCGCAGGCCGGAATGACACGAACGGAGTACGACAGCCCGCCACACCCCAACTGACGGCGGCTTCACTGAACGGCTACAGCGCCTCCCCTTCCCCCAACACACCCGCCGCACGCAACGCGCCTTCCAACCATTTCGGCCGCAAAGCCGCGCCCGAAGCGATGTCCTTGAGGCGTTGCTGTTCATCGTTGAATTTGGTTTGCGCCAGCACCAGCATCGATTCCGCTTTTTCGCGTTCCACCACCACCACGCCATCGGCGTCGGCGACGATCAGATCGCCCGGATTGATCACCACATCGCCGCAGGAAACCGGCCAGTTGATGCGCCCCGGAATGTGTTTAGTCGGGCCGTTCGGATTCGCGCCGATCGAGTAAACCGGAAAGCCCATCTCCAATAATTCTTCCGTATCGCGATGCGCAGCATCGAGGACCACACCGCCGAGACCCAGCTTTTGGCAGGCATGGATCATGATCGAACCCATCAGCGCGCAGGTGCTATCGGCCTTGCCGTCGATCACCAGAATATCGCCCGGCTTGGCCATTGCCATGGCGGCATGAATCATCAAATTATCGCCCGGACGAATTTCAATCGTGAAAGCAGGACCGGCCATGCGGAACGCATGCGACAACGGCTGAATGCGCCCATGCAGCGCGCCGCGACGGCCGGCGACATCGGCCAGAATCGATGACGCAAACTGAGAAGCCTGCTTGATGATTGCGGGCGAAACACGTTCAAAATCGCGGCGGATATCGGCTAATGAATTATGCATAAGAATCCTTGGTTATTAAGATGCAGAGCGTGTCGAAAATAAATCAAACGAATTTTTTAGGCAGATGACCGCGCTTGGTCAAGAGCGCATCGAGACGCGGATAAATGCGGCGCGCATTACCCTCGAAAATCTTGTAGCGGCTTTCTTCGGTCAGATTGGCGACCTGATCGATATAACGTTTGGTATCGTCGAAGTGGTGGCCGGTTTCTGGATCGACGCCCGGCACCGCGCCCAGCAGTTCAGAGGCGAACAGAATATTGTCGATCGGAATAACTTTAGTCAGCAGCTCAATACCCGGCAAGTGATAAACGCAGGTGTCGAAACTCACGTTCTTCATCACGTGATCGAGCAGATTGACCTTCTTCATGCTTAAACACATGCCGCGATAACGACCCCAATGGAACGGCACCGCGCCACCGCCGTGCGGAATGACGAAACGCAGCGTCGGGAAATCCTTGAACAGATCGCCCTGAATCAACTGCATGAATGCCGTGGTGTCAGCGTTAATGTAATGCGCGCCGGTATGATGAAAATTCGGATTGCAAGACGAGGTAACGTGAATCATCGCCGGCAAATCCATCTCAACCAGCTTTTCGTAAATCGGATACCAGTGGCGGT
>DATMOE010000187.1:0-14280 GCA_035568435.1 Herbaspirillum sp.
AGCCGGACAGTAGATTAGCCGCGCCCAGCGCCACCAAATCCCGATTGGGAGCAACGCTGTCGCCATGTTTCAACGCAAAGCTGCGGATCGAGCTATACGATTCCGCATACAGAATCATGACCATTGCCACGCTCAATTCCGCGATGCGCAGCCATTGCGGATAAGACAACGCAGGCAGCGCCGGCGCCGCCAATTGCAGATCGATATTGCCGACCAGCCCGATGCCGTATTGCGATAAATTGAGCCATTTCCCGGCCACGATGCCGAGCACGATCACCACCAGTCCGCCGGGAACACGCGGCACATACGACAACAAAAGCAGTAACAGCAACGCGACCATCGAAACGGCAATCGCAGCCCGGTTCCAGTGGTCGATCTGACTGAATAATTCGGTGACGAAGCGCAACAGATCGCTGTGATGCGGATGCACGCCGACCACGTTGGCGATCTGGCCCAGGATAATGACAATGGCGAGACCGAAAGCAAAACCGCGCAGCACTGGCTTAGCGATGAAATCGGACACGCTGCCGATGCGCATCATCCCCGCCAACGCGAAAAACAGGCCGGTCATCAGCACCAGGCCCATCCCCAGCGCCAGCCTTAAACCATTATCGCCATTGGCGAGCGAGGCCGAAGCCGCCGCCAGAACTGCTGCCGAAGAAGACGTCGCCGACACCATTGCGTAGCGGCTGGTGCCGAGCAAGCCATAACAAATCAATCCGGCAAATAGCGCAATCACGCCGGCCTGCGGCGGCAGATTGGCGATACTGGAATAGGCGACCGCTTCCGGCAACAACAAACCGGCCAGCGAAAGCCCCGCAATCACGTCCGGCCATGACAGCGCATGCAAGAGGCCGCGCTTGCCCGGCGCCGGTGTCGGCGCCGGGCTCGGGTTCAGTGTCGGGTTCGGCATTCAGTTAGCCTCGATCACGCCGCACCAGCCGGGCAGATAACGCGCAGCCTGCGTGCGCGCCAGTTTTTTCGCCTTGATCAATGCCCTGCTGAAATCCTGTTCGATCACGCCAGGCGCGATCAGCGGCCGAAAAAAATCGGCCCATAAAAATTCGCTGAACGGCGTCGCATCCTTGGCATAACCGCCCGCACGGCGCAACTCGCCGGCCAGACTGCGATACGGATCGTCATGCAAATGCGTCAAATGAAAAGGCACGCTGCGATATTCGCACCGCGCTCCGTCGCCGTCGTATGGATGCACCCACTGATGATGATCCATCACGCTCCAGAATTTCGACGACTCCAGCCAGGACAGATCTTTCAACACCATTGCGCTGACGATTTTGACGTTTTCTTCCAGCAAGGCCAAACCGAAGTGATGATGATCGACGATGTAGTGTGTTTCCTCAGGACCGAGCACCACCGGAAACCAGTGGCTATTCAACGCGGTGAGACGCGCTTTTTTGCCGAGCTCGCTCCATTGCCTGCGTTTCAGAGCAACTTCCAACTTACCGACGGTAATTTGCGTCGGATGCAATTTTTCCAGTTTGACATTGATCAATTGTTGGGCGGGATGCGACATGTGAATGCTCCGATAGGAATTGAATAAGCGATTAAATAAGCAAATAAAACCAGCGGATTAAATTGCGCCGCAGCCCGCCTGACGCCCTTCATTTCGCAACCGTCTTTAGGCAACGCCAAGCTCGAATCCGCCGGCCGCCCGCAGCGCGGCCGATTGCGGGCCGGAAAACAGTTCGATCAAACGTTGTGCGATTTCCGGCTGTGTTGTCCTGCTGCATATCGCAACCGAATACAGTGTCGCCAATTCGAATTGCTTCGGCAACGGGCCGACTAGTGTCACGCCTTCGGTGTATTTTATTTCGGTGAGCTGCGTGCAGCCGATCGCCGCTTGTATTTCAGTTTTCGCCAACGCCGCCATCGCGATGGCGCCGTTCGGAAAAGCACACAGGCGCGGCGCGACTTCATCATGAATGCCGAGTTGCTGCAAAATATTGGCGAAATGAATCCCGGCTGTCGAACGCTGCGGGTCTGGAATATAAATCTCTTGCGCCGCCTGCAAACTCCGGGCCAGGGATGCCGGTTCGGTAATGTCCGGCAGCGGCTGGCCGGTGCGAACGGCGATACCGGTACGCACCCGCCCCAGCGCCACACTGGAGCCGGCCCGCACTTGTCCGTTTTGCGTTAATTGATCGATCAATGCCGCGGTCAGAATGATGACGTCGCACGGCTCGCCGGCCAGCATTTTTTCATGAATGGCGCCCACTGCGCCGAAGCTGCCGGCAATGCCGGCGCCGGTCTCGGCGGTAAACGCTTGCTGCAATGAAGTCACCAGCCCCTTGGCTGCACCGGCACACAAAATATTCAGATCC
This sequence comes from Herbaspirillum sp., assembly GCA_035568435.1. Classification (GTDB taxonomy): domain Bacteria; phylum Pseudomonadota; class Gammaproteobacteria; order Burkholderiales; family Burkholderiaceae_D; genus Herbaspirillum. Next base: position 2,343 of record DATMOE010000187.1, read on the forward strand.
ATTCTTGCTTCCCTGTTGTAAAACCGCGTTTGATGACTAGTCCCCGCTCCATCACTGATCTGGCTTGGCGCCGGAAATCTTGACGATGTGCGCCCATTTCTCGATATCTTCATTCATGAACTTAGTGAATTCGGCTGGCGTCATCGACATCGACATCGCGCCTTGCGTCTTCCATAGATCGCGCATTTTCGGCTCGTTGGCAATCTGCGTAATCGCGGCGTTGAGCTGATTGACGATCGCCGGCGGTGTATTTTTCGGCGCCAGCACGCCCAGCCAGATCACCGCTTCGTAGTCGGGCAAGCCGGCTTCTGCGATGGTAGGCACATTCGGCATCACGGAAGAACGCGTCTTGCCGGTGGTGCCGATCGCTTTCACTTTGCCGGAACGAATGAAATCGCTCATCGTGGTCACGGCATCGAACATCATGTCGACCTGACCGCCGAGCAGATCGGTGCGGGCTCCGGTGCTGCCCTTATACGGCACGTGCAATATCGAGACACCCGCCATCGCTTTGAACAATTCGCCCGCCATGTGATACGGCGTGCCCGGGCCGGAAGAGGCATAACTGAATTGATCCGGTTTGCTCTTGGCCAGTTTGATCAGCTCGCTCAAATTATTGGCGGGAATCGACGGCTTGATGACCAGCACCAAGTCCGAATAATTGATCGGCGCAACCGGCGCAAAATCGCGCATCAGTTGATAAGGTTTTTTATCGAACAGCGATTCGTTGACGGTTTGCGTATTCGATACCAGCAGCAGCGTATAGCCGTCCGCCGGGCTTTTCGCAACCGCGTCGGTGCCGATGATGGAACCGGCGCCGGGGCGATTATCGATAATGAACGATTGGCCCGTGCTCTCGGCCAGCTTCTGGGCGACAAAGCGCGCGTAGATATCGGCCGGACCGCCGGCGGCGAACGGCACGATAATTTTGACGGTTCGGTTCGGATAATCGGCCGCCGCTGCAGTGGCCGAACATAGCGCCAGCATACCGGCGGCAAGCACACCGGCGATCAGGCGCAACGGGTCCAGCCTATTGAATTGGCAATGCATTGCATGTCTCCTCATTTTATTTTCCGTGATCGGAATTTATTTTTCGTTTCCACCGCTTGCGTGTGCGAGCGGCGGCATGAGCTGCTTATACTATTTTTTTGCTTGCATTGCCGATACTATTTTTACTGCTTTTTATTTATCGCACGGTATTAGTCAATGTACCGAGATGATCGATCGACAATCGCATGACATCGCCCGCTTTAAGAAATTTCGGTGGCTTGAAGCCGATGCCGACACCGGCCGGCGTGCCGGTTGCAATCACATCGCCCGGATGCAGGGTCATGCCTGCGGAAAGTGTGGCGATGATGGTGGGAATATCGAAAATCAAATCGCTGGTATTCGCATTCTGGCGCAGTTCGTCATTGATCCAGCAGCGCACCGATAAGTTGGCGGAATCGACTTCATCGGCACTCACCAGCCACGGCCCCATCGGACAGAAGGTATCCAGCGATTTGCCGAGAAACCATTGACGATGATTTTGCTGCAGATCGCGTGCAGTCACATCGTTGATGATGGTGTATCCCCAGACGTGCTTGAGCGCATCGGCTTTGCTGATGCCGCGCCCGCTTTTTCCGATCACGACCGCCAGTTCGACTTCATAATCCAGTTGGCTGGTCACGTCTGCGAAAGCGGAAACATCGGCGCCTTCGCCAATGACGGTGGTCCATGGCTTGGTGAAATAAATCGGCAGCGACGGCACGACTTCGCTTTTGTCGGCCGAACTATCGAAACCGGACTGGCTGAATTCCTTTGCATGATCGTGATAATTTTTGCCGACGCAAAAAATATTCTTGCGCGGCGCATTGATCGGCGCCAGCACACGTTTTCCGGCAATGGGCTGCCAGCGCTCGATTGCGCCGAGGCCGAGGTTTGGCGCCGCCGGCATGCGCGCAATCAAATCCACCATATCGCCCGCGAAGCCCGGCAATACATCGGCCACCTCGCAGTAATTTTTCATATCGCTTGAAACCACAACAACGGTCGGGCGGCCATTAATTTCCAGTGTTGCAAATCGCATTCTTCTCTCCGAGTCTGGTTAAAATTTTTTTTCATGTTACCAATTTGCGCCAAATTTTAATAGGCAATTTGCACAATGCGCCAAGCAAAAAAGGACGACCGCCGCACTTTTGTATATCATTACCGACCTTTATCAAACAGGAAAATCGCATGGCAGACGCTTGCGGTATCGATTTCGGTACCTCCAACTCTACAGTCGGCTGGAGCCGCCCCGGCCAGCCCGCGCTGCTGACGCTCGAAGATGGCAAGCCCACGCTGCCCTCCGTAGTGTTTTTTAATGCCGACGAAGGTAATTTCAGCTATGGACGCGCCGCGCTAGCCAATTACCTGGCCGGTTACGACGGCCGTTTGATGCGCTCGCTGAAAAGTTTGCTGGGCTCCGGTCTGATCGATGATCAAACCGCCGTCGGCGGTACGGCACTGCCGTTTCGCGAACTACTGTCCAAATTTATCGGCGAGCTGAAAGAGCGCGGCGAGCGCGCTGCCGGACGCCAATTCGATCGCGCCGTATTCGGCCGTCCCGTGTTCTTTGTCGACGATAATCGCAGCGCCGACAAATTGGCCGAAGACACGCTGGCCGAAATCGCGCATGCCGTGGGTTTCCGCGAAATCGCATTTCAATACGAACCGATCGCCGCTGCATTCGACTATGAATCCACCATCACACGCGAACAATTAGTGCTGGTAGCCGATATCGGCGGCGGTACTTCCGACTTTACGCTGGTGCGGCTAGCGCCGGAACGCGCCCTTAAAGCCGACCGGCGCGAAGATATTCTAGCCACCGGCGGTGTGCATATCGGCGGCACCGATTTCGATAAATATCTGAGTCTGGCCAGTGTGATGCCAACCCTTGGGCTGGGCAGCAAACTGAAAAACGGCAGCGAAGTGCCGTCCGGTTATTACTTCAATCTGGCCACATGGCACACCATCAATCAGCTCTATACCCCCAGAACCCGCTCGCAATTGCGCGACGTCGGGCGTGAAGTCGTCGAACGCGATAAATTCGCCTGCCTGCTGCATTTGGTCCAGGCCCGCACCGGCCATTGGCTGGCGATGCAGGTCGAAGCCGGCAAGATTGCTTTGTCCGATACCCCCAGCGCGATGCTGCAACTGGATCGTCTTTCCCCGCCGCAGACGCTTGAAATTCACCGCGAGCAGTTCGACCAAAGCATCGCCCATCTACTGACGTCCGTCGACAATACCGTCAACAATCTACTGCGCGATGCCGGCATCGCCGCCAGTGAGGTTGACTCGGTATTTTTCACCGGTGGTTCCAGCGGCATTCATTCCTTGCGTCACCGCATCGCCGCTCTGGCGCCGGATGCGCAGCAGGTTGAAGGCGATTTGTTCGGCAGCATCGGCGCCGGGCTGGCTTTAGATGCCGTACGGAAATTCGGCTAATTCGGCCAAAACCTCACTCTCGCGAAGGCTGGGTGGCCAAAAAACCATCAAAAAAAATTTACCAAAACAAATTGTAGACAAAAAACAGTTGACAGTATGCGAAATACATTTGATGATCAGCGCCATGAATTTCGACGCCCCCTCCCTTGTTACCGTTACTGAATTGCGTGCGCATACGCTCACCGGCGTCGTGCAGCGCGAGATTGAAAAGATGATTTTGAGCGGCCAGCTCGCGCCGGGCGATCGTTTGAATGAAAAATTACTGGCCGACAAATTACTGGTAAGTCGTGGCCCGGTGCGCGAAGCATGCCGGGCGCTGGCTGAAATGGGTCTGGTGCAACTGGTGCCCAATCGCGGCATGTTCGTCAGCCAGCTCACCCACGCCGATGCGATTGAAGTCTACGATGTGCGAGCCGGCTTGACCGCCCTGGCCGCATCGCTGCTTTGCCCGGTGATCGGCGAGGCCTGTATCCAAACGCTGGAATCGCTGGTTGGCGACATGGAGCGCGCAGCCGAAAACGCCGATTTCACAAAATTCTATCCACTCAATGTCGAGTTTCACGACTTCATCGTCCAGTCGACCGGCAATAGCCGCCTGCTAAAAATGCATCGCGCATTGGTCAAAGAATTTCATCTGTTTCGCACCCATGGCCTGGTGCAGCGTAGCGCGCTGCTCGAATCGAATCGTGAGCATCAAGAGATTCTGGCGGCATTGAAAGCGAAGGATGTTGCGGCATCCTACGAAGCCAGTTTCCGTCACGTAAGCCTGGGGAAAGAGCGCATGTTGCTGGCGCTGAAGCAGCGCCAGCCGGTGTCGGAAGAACATGCCAAAGCAGCGGGAATGTCGTTGCCCGAATAATTGAATCCCATAACCTTTTTTGCAAAGAGCACATTCAATATCGATCGTTTCAAGCACTAAAAATAAAAAAACAAAATAAGAACCAAGGAGATAGGTAATGCGTATCAAGCTTAAACATCTAAGCGGGCTACTTGCGTTCGGCGCGTTATTAAGCGTCGCCAACGCCAGCAACGCGGCCGATGCCTGGAAGCCGACACGACCGATCCAGATCGTCGTTCCGAGCGCACCCGGCGGCGGCCTCGATCTAGTGGCGCGCACCCTGCAAAACGTTATTACGCAGGAAAAATTGTCGGATCAACCGATCACGGTGCTTAACCGGCCGGGCGGCGGCGGCACAGTCGGTATCTCATACATCAATTCGCATCACGCCGATGGCCACTACGTCACGGTACAGGCGCTGCCGCTGGTGACCAACCAGATCACCGGTCTGAGCAAAATCGGCATCGCCGATGTCACGCCGCTGGCAGTGCTTTTCAGAGAACCGATCATATTCGCGGTAGCCGGCGATTCTGCATTGAAGACCGGCCAGGATGTGGTTGCGCTGTTGCGCAAAGATCCTGCCGGCGTCGGCATGGCGGTATCGAGCTCGCCGGGCGGACAAAGCCACATCGCCGCTGCCATGGTGGTAAAAGCTGCCGGACAAGATCCGCGCCATCTGAAAATCGTATTTTTCGATTCGGGCGGCGAAGCGATGACGGCACTGATGGGTGGTCACGTTACCGTGGCTGCCTCACCTGTGGGCGTGGCGGCCGGACCGGCGCAAGCAGGCAAGATCCGCATGATCGGCATCCCCCAAGCCACGCGCGCGCCAGACGAGCTGGCGAACGTACCGACCTGGAAAGAACAAGGCATCGACGTCGATTTTTCTACTTGGCGCGTGCTGGTCGGACCGAAGGATATGCCTGCCGAGCAAACCGCGTGGTGGGACAACGTCTTGAAGAAAGCCATGGCCTCGCCTGAATGGGCCGCCGCACTCAAGCGCAATATGTGGAGCGCCGACTATCGCCCCAGCAAACAGGCCGCGGAATTCTTGAAGAGCGAAAACGCAAGGCTGACCCCACTGCTCGGCGAGTTAGGTCTCGCCAAACAGTAAGAAACGCATTTCATTCACATTATTTTTTCACTGCAGTTCCAATCAACCGGAGATCACTATGTCACGCATCGTTCACCTGGCTATTAAAGTCATGGATCTCGAAGCCGCCACCCAGTTTTACACAGAAGTATTCGGCTTCAAGGAAGTTCACACTAGTCAAACCCGTCAACATATTTCGCGCCACATGACCGATGGTCACATCGACTTTACGCTGATGAAGTACGACAGCGAAGAAGCCGATGAAGCGCAACTGGCCGGCCCGGGTTCGCGTATTCACCATTGGGGTGTCACCGTGGAAGACCAGGAAATCGCGGCTGACAAGATCCGTGCTTTCGGCGGCGAAATTCTTTCGCCTCCAGGCACTGGTGCATTGAAGTTCCGCGCACCGGACGGCACCATTGCTGAAGTCGTCAGGGAAGGCCGTTACAAAACCGATAAGTAAGAACTTAAGGGTGTCTGGCGGGCTGTGAGCGGATGTTGTCCGCCACCGCTCGCCTGACGCCCTTAATTTCGCAACAACCCTCTAAGGAGGAGACATGAAAACAATAAAGCCGGAATTCTGGCTGGCGATTTTCGTCATTGCCGGCGCACTCGTTTACTTATATGCAGATTTTCAAATGCCGGTAACCCGCATGGGCGACGCGCTGGGCCCCCGCGCCTTTCCCGCACTGATCGGCTGCGGTCTCTTGCTGGCTGGCGTATTGCTGCTGATCGAAGCTTTCAGCAAGTCCAAGAAGCACAACATGCGCGAACATACAGCGCCGGCAGCCGCCGATCACGCAGCCACCCCTGCCCCTGTGCTTACAAAACGCGAACGACTCCGTCAATCGCTGATCCTGGCCGCCATGGTCGGCTGGACCATCCTTTATTACACGGTGTTCGAACAAGCGGGCTATCTGGTTGCCACTGTCGTGTTTTTGGGCGGTCTGCTGAGTTATTTTCATCGTGGCCATTACCGGACTAATCTGCTGACGGCAGTCGGTTTCGCGCTGGTGGTCGATCTGGTGTTTGTACACCTGCTCAATGTGCCGCTGCCCGCGGGCATCCTTTCGATCTGACGGAGCCGCCATAGTGGATAGCCTTAACGGTATTTTGCACGGACTTTCGGTCGCCATCGAACCGACTCATTTGCTGTATACGCTCATCGGCGTATTTATCGGCACGGTCATCAGCCATTTACCCGGGATCGGCCCTTCGGCTGGCATCGCGCTGCTGATCCCGGTCACCTTCGGGATGGATCCGATGACTGCGCTGATGATGCTGACCGGTATTTACTACGGTTGCATGTACGGCGGCGCGGTGACCGCCATTCTGTTGAATACGCCGGGCGATTCGGCTGCGGTCATGACGGTGCTGGACGGCTATCCATTGGCGCGCAAAGGGCGCGCTGCGGCAACCCTGGCAATCGCGGCTACCAGCTCGTTCATCGCAGGCATGATCGGCGTGACGCTATTGTCGTTCGTGGCCGCGCCTCTGGCCACGCTGGCGCTGCATTTTGGGCCGACCGAATATTTTGCGCTGATCCTGTTCGCACTGACGACGGTGAGCGCATTGACCGGCGATTCGCTGGGTAAAGGGCTCACGGCAACGCTGATCGGCCTAGCACTGGCGACCATCGGCATCGATCTGCAAACCGGCGTGCCGCGCTTTACGATGGGCATTACCGAACTGCAGGATCGCATCAGCTTCCTGGTCATCGTGGTTGGCCTGTTCGCTATTTCGGAAGTCAGCCGAATGGTCGAAGGCACCATGGGCGGCACGCTGCATGTGGTTAAAGTGAGCGGCAAATTGTGGTTCACCAAGGCCGAGTGGAAACGGGCGCGTCCGGCGGCTCTGCGCGGCACCGCGGTCGGTTTCCTGTGCGGCGCGGCGCCGGGTCTGGGCGGCACGATAGCGGCGATGCTGTCGTATATTCTCGAAAAGAAAATTTCAAAACATCCCGAAGAGTTCGGCCATGGCGCCATCGAAGGCGTCGCCGCGCCGGAGGCTGCAGTCAATGCCGATACCTGCGGCGCATTCGTGCACTTGCTGGCGCTCGGCGTACCGGGTTCGGGCGCTACCGCGGTGATCATGGGCGCGTTCATCATGTACGGGATTCAACCCGGCCCGATGCTGTTCCATACGCAACCTGATCTGGTATGGGGGCTGATCGCCAGTATGTATATCGGCAATATCATGCTGCTGGTGCTGAATCTGCCGCTGGTCGGTGTGCTGGCACGCATTCTGTATGTGCCGCCGGGCGTGCTGTTGTGCATCGTTCTCGGCATCGCCACTGCGGGGGTTTACTCGTTCAATAACAATACGTTCGATCTGTTCCTGGCGCTTGGTTTTGGCGTGGTTGGCTACGCTTTCCGCAAGCTCGATATTCCGAAAGCACCGCTTTTATTCGGCTTGATTCTCGGCCATACGCTGGAACAATCTTTCCGCCAGGCCATGACCTTGTCGAATAGCGATCCGACGGTTTTCTTGAGAAGCCCTATCGCCGCCGGGCTGGTCTGCTGTTCGGTGATTTCAGTGGCGGCGGCGGTATGGCGTCATCGCAAACCGACGAACATGCTGCAAGAGGCGGAGGCACGTATTGAGGCGCGGCGATTGAGCGAACAACGGTTGGTTGAAGAAGCGCAGTAAGCACATCCGCTTGCGCCTTGCTAGTTCACGCAAGCACCGCTTGCCGGTGCTGTTTTCGGGGGCTTATAGCCGTCCGTTAAGGTGGCAAGGAAACAGGTCAGGTCGGCCACGTTTTGTTCCGACATGGGCGGCAGGCTGCCGAGCGCGCGGCCATCAAGCGGCATTTGCAGATCGATATTGGCGCGGTAGGCTGCAGGCAGGTCATTGTATTTCTGCACCATGCCGCCAGTGTATTGCCGCTTGATCAAACCATAGGTGGGGAAGTTTTTGTCGTTTTTTTTCTTGGCGATTCCGCCTAGCGTCGGATACCAGATTTCGGGATTGGTATCGCGCGTATTGTAAAACCGTATGACCTGCTCCAGCGATGTCATCACGCCGTTGTGAAAGAATGTTTTGCGGGTGGCCACATTGCGCAAGGTTGGCGTCTTGAACATGCCGCAGAACCGGTTTGCCGCGCCGGGAGCGGCTGGCTGGTGATCCTTCCTGAGCGGGCCGCACAAACCCATATCGTCATAGCGTGGATCGTTGTTGGCCGGTATGGCAGCGTTGCGCGGCGCACCGATCGCTTCATAGGAAAAATCAGTGAATAAGGCCGAGCTGCCATTCAAGCCGGCGCCCTGATAGTGGCAAGATGCGCAATTGCCGGTGTTGGGATCGGAGAATACTTTCAGGCCGCGCGTTTCTGCCGCCGAGAGCGTGCCACCGATTTTGTTGCCGGCATACAGATCGAATTTGCTGCTGAATGGATGAAAGCTGACATCTTCGCGTTGAAAGGCTTGCAGCGCGCTGGTGACATCGTTGAAGGCGGTCGCCGTATCGGCGAATGCGTTGCTTCCGAACGCTTGCAGGAAAAGCGGGACATAAGAAGCTGCCTGCACTTTTGCGACCACGACTGCGCTGCTGGTATTCGCCATTTCATTTGGGTCCAATAACGGAATTGCCGCTTGCTGCGCCAGTGTATCGGCGCGGCCGTCCCAAGTGTATCCGCCGCCGGGACCGGGCGCGCTGATGCCGTCCGGGTTGTCCAGCAAATCTGCGTAGGCAGGTGTGTATTCCTGGTAACGCAACGACGGCGCCGCCCGAGTCCCGGAGTCGGTCAAATTCGGGCCGCCTAGCTGCGCTGCCAGATTATTTGGTGGGCCGTAGGCGAAATTCGGATCGTGACAGCTCGCGCACGACATTTTTCCTGAACCAGATAAGGTCTGATCAAAGAATAGTTTTTTGCCAACTTGCGCTGCAAGGCTAAGACTAGGCGTGCCGGCAGATGTGGCAGGCGTGTTTGCCGCGGCCTGCGCATTGCCGCCATCGCCGCCGCTAAAAGAAAACAAGATCATCACCACGCTGCTGATCAATACACAAAGACTTGCGCGCATGAAGATACTTCGTTTGATCACAATTGCTCTCGCTTCAAAAAACAAAAAAAGGCGAAATCAAAAACGACTTGATTCGCCTCTTGTGAAAGTACTACGTTGCATGTTGCCCCGAAAATAATCCCGGGGCATGCCGACTATTTATGCAGGGACCAGACGTTGACTTGCGATGCGTCTGGACCGACTTGTGCGGCGGTAGTTACGTCTGCCGATTGCTTTTGCGTGTAAGTCACGGGGGCCACAAATGCGTGATTGATCGGACGCACTGCATCGAAGTGGGTATCGGCGCTACCGGCATATTCCGGCAAGTTCGCGCTATTCGCCGCAATGAATTTTTCGGTGTACTTGGAACGATTCATGTAGGACGCATCAACCCCAGGGTCTGCCAATTGGAACATATCCTGCAAGGTACGGTTGAAGGAAAAGTGGCTGTAAGCGTCGCTGTCCTTGATGCCGGTTGGTGCGGCAGTCTGATTGGTCAAGATGCCAAACACGCTTTCCCCGTGTCCGCGATTACCTTGCGTATAGTTGTGCACTGAGGTGTCGACCGATAATGAACCGTCTGCGTTTTTCTTCAGCGAATTCGCCACGGTGCTATTGCCTGGATTCCAACCGCAGCAGGCGTTGAAACCGCTAGCGGCATTGCCTTCGTCGAACATCATCACAATGGCAACGCGTTTTTGCCGATTTTTCCAGAGTGGCGAAGCTTGGATTTTCTTGACCAAGCTATCGACATAGTTGTCGCCACGCGTAATGATCGCGCCACCAACGGCATTCGCTACGTTATTGGCAACGGAACTGCAGTCGCTAGCAATCACTGCGGTAGTGCTTCCGGCAACCGTTCCCTTGACCTTGATGCCATGCATGTCGTCGCATTGATCTGGAATGACAAAATTAATAGCGCCGATATTACCGCTCACCAAGTCCGTGCCCAGTTGATCGTAGTTGTAGTTAGCCGGGATCGCGTAATCCGTGCTGTTCTTCAGTACGGCATCCCATTGACCGCCACCCAAGGTGCGATTGCTGTATTTGAATTCAGGGGCGCTGCGTACGTTCTGAAATGCCATGCCTGGATTATGTTTCGTCCGATACAACTGGGCCGGCAACGGCAGGTTCAGGTTGGGGTTGCCGATCATGGCGGTGTTGCCGCCGGCTGTGCCTGGCGCGTAGACGTGGTCTTGCGCCACCACCGCTGGATCGCCGACGCTGTCGGTGCGGAAGTCCTGGCCGGGATTCATCGACTCGCTGTATGTTCTCCAAGTCAGGCCGACGGAAGTCAAGGCGTTGAACAGGTTCGGCTTGCCGACGATGTTATGGCTGACGCCCGCGGCTTGGGTGCAGGTGGCAGCAAACGGGGATTTTGCCAAGCCAGGTTGCGTGTTATCCGGCTCAGGCAAATCCTGCACCGCATTTGGACCGGTCGCATCGCAATTCCATTGACTATCGTCGGAGATGCCGAAATCGTCCGCGCCGCCAAGTGCGGTGTAATTAGGCTCGCTCGGGTTGCCCGTCGCGTAGTAGTTGGTTAGCTGGTTGCCGGCTGCCAGGTAGGCGTTGATTTTCGGTGCGAAGGGCGAATTCAGGATGGAAGATGTCGCCTTGTTTTCGAGCATGATAATAAAGATATTGTCATAGCGCGGGATGCCTTCGAGATCGAACGCTGCTTGCTGCGATTGCAGGAAGGTAATCGGGGTGCGCGGATCGGCGGCAGTGTTGGTCGTCGCGGCAGTCACATTGGGCAGGCCTTTGAGACGAGGATCGCCACCCGGAACGGCTAGCGCATCAGGATACAAATCGCCGCGATCGAGTTTGGTGATGGCATAGGTAAAACGATTGCTCAACGCATTCGACTCGTTCAACATCACGGTCTGTGTTGCACCGGCAACGGTGTTGATATCGCTCAGAACTGCGCTTGCCGGTACGCCCAGACGGACCGCCAGGTTCGCTTTTTCGGTGGCATAGCTGGTGCCGTTGGCTTCAACCGAACGTGCCACTTCGGACGATAACGGGCTGATCACCACGCCGGAAATTTGATCACGTTCTTGCGCCACGGAAGCACGCAGCACAATGCGGGAGCTGACCTTGGCGCCGGTTGCCGTGTTGACTGCATCGGTTCCGATATCGGCAATGATGGGGGCCGCGCTAGCTACCGGCAGTGTGAAATGACCCTTGCTGTCGGTCTTGACCGGATTTTCGCTGGCGTCGCACTTGCCGTTGTTATTTGCGTCGACGCATACCAACGCGCCTTGATAGTAGCCGGGTAGAATCGTCGGATCGGTGGCGCTGCCTGGCTTGAAAGCACTGCTGGTCACGACACCCTTGATCGATGCTCCCGAGGATGCCAATGTATTTGGACTGCCGTCACATCCGGCAAGGACCACTACGGCCGCAGCCAGCGCTGCTAGCGATAAATTGAAGGTATTTCTGTTCGTTGCCGCCACGAGTCATTCCCTATAAAAAACTGTTCGATTTCATTGCTTTTGCATATCTGGAAGCGGCGTATCTTGACAGTTTTTGAGG
>DATMOE010000188.1:0-6498 GCA_035568435.1 Herbaspirillum sp.
CATAAAAAACACGGGGGTATTATTGCCGACCACATCCCAGTTACCTTCCTCGGTATAAAACTTGACGGCGAAACCGCGAATGTCGCGTTCCGCATCGGCTGCGCCGCGTTCTCCCGCAACCGTGGAGAAGCGCAGAAATACGTCGGTCTTTTTGCCGATCGTCGAAAACAATTTTGCCTTGGTATATTTGGTGATGTCGTGCGTTACGGTAAAGGTGCCGTAAGCAGCGGAACCCTTGGCATGCATGCGGCGCTCCGGGATCACTTCGCGATCGAAGTGCGCTATTTTTTCGAGATGCCATACGTCTTGCAGCAAAGCCGGGCCGCGGGGGCCGGCGGTCTGGGTGTTCTGATTATCGACAACCGGCGCACCGGCTGCTGTGGTTAACTTTTTCATGTGACTGACTCCTTTATCCTATAGTGAAATACCCTGATTTTGCGCATCGCTTTATGGGCTCGCGGGTCACTCTTCGAGCGCGCTGTTTTTTGAAGGCACGTAGCGAAGAATAGAAGAGTAATCTACACGGTTTTCTTAAAACCGTTTGAACCCAGTCGGCTGCTGCGGCGGCGCTTTCAGTCGAAAGCATCGAAGCGGCTTCTGTTGTAGCATTACCGGGCAAAAATCCACAGCCGGCACAGGTATCCGCCGCTTCCGAATAAATCAAATGACAAGGTGAATCATGATTAAACAGCTTCCCGGCAGCACCGCTCTCGCATTAATGACTTTATTGGCAGGTTGCGCCTCTTCCCCGATGTCCGCGGACAAGGCCCCGGCGGTGCCGGATAGCCTGAAAGTGCCGTCCGGTCAGGTACTGTCGCAAACCTTCCGCGCGACCGGCGTACAGATCTACACATGCACGCAGAGCAAGGGCGATGCGCAGAAATACGAATGGAGTTTGAAAGCGCCCGAAGCCACCTTGCTGGACAATGCCGGCAACAAGGCCGGCAAGCATTATGGCGGCCCGACCTGGGAAGCCAATGACGGCAGCAAGGTCGTGGGCGAGGTCAAGGGCAAGGATAACGGCCCAGACGCCAATGCGATTCCATGGCTGCTGCTGAGCGCCAAATCGGTCTCCGGCAAGGGCATTTTCAGCGAAGTCCAAAGCGTGCAAAGGCTGTACACGAAAGCCGGCACGGCGCCGGCGATGGGCTGTACTGACGCCGCCCAGAAAGGCGCGGAAATACGGGTTCCCTATACAGCGACGTATTATTTTTATACGGCCGCAAAATCATAAACTAGCGTGTTGTCCCACCATGCGCCGCTCAAGCAATTGATCGAAAGCATCCAGAATATTCTGCACGTACCGATTCTTGAATTTCAGCACTTCGTGCTGCGTTTCTGGATGCACCAGCATGGTGGCGTTGGTTTCAAAAATCAGTAACTGCCGGTCCGGTAAAACGGAAAAATCGACGCCGGCATAGTCAAGGTCCAGACGCTGCGCGATGGCTTCCAGTGCGGCCCATGCGACCTGGCCCAATACGCCGATCGGGTCGTTTAGAAAGCGGGCTTCTTCGAGAAGTTTCCAATCCAGATCCAACATATCGGCGCTGTCGTAATGCGTCAGCCAGTTGCTGCTGATGGCTAAGTGATAGGGATAGGGCTTGCGGTCGACAAAAATGACGCGATATTTTCGGTAGTAGCCATCGTCCGATTGATAGTCGCAATAGTTGGTCAAATAAGCTTCCTCCGCAGAGGTGACCGCGGTTGCGTCCTGCGGCGACTGTAGCAACACAACGCCATCCCCGCCGTGACCGCCGGTGGGCCGCACGATGACGGGATAGCGCAGCGCCGCCTCTGCGATCTGCGTATGGACATCGTTCGTTACACCCGCCTGTAGACGATCCCAGCGCGCTACCGCCGGTACGTGAGTGCCCTCGATGCCGGCTAGTAAAACGCCGATCCGATCGCGCGTGGTCAGGGCAACGCGTTGCGGCGGATTGAGGAGCGGCCGGCTGGTGCGTGCCAGAAAGCTGTCGACGATTGCGCGGCTGCAGCTTGCGACATCGGCGTCGCCGATGGCGTTAAAAACAATATCGTAGTGTGGCAATACCTGTTCCGGCGAATACTCGATGACCCATTTGATGCGTGTGTTGCGGGTTGTCGGCAGTAGGTATTCGAACGGCACACTGCCGGGGCGGGCCGAGCACAATATCAAGATATGGCGGATCGGCGCATCGGCTGAATCGATGAAGAGTGATTGGCGTCGATACGAGCGCTCGTAGTGATCATTCGCCTCGGCCCAATGGCCTTGCTGACGCAGAATCGATGCCAGGTTTTGGTTGGCCGTGGCCAGATCGGGATCGAGCATCAGCGCCAGCCGATACCATTTGATTGCCGGTTTCCAGTGCCGATTGGTGAAGTACGCGGTACCGATATTGAATAAGGCCTCCGCCGAATTTTCTTCCAGCGCTACGACCACCATGCCGGCGGCCAGTGCTTCGGCTTGCTGACCGCTCGCGTGCAATGCTTGGACTTGCAGACGGTAGACTTGAGAGTTCAGCGGCAGCACGGTTTCGGCCTGCTGTAGTGCGTGCAAGGCATCCGCGGATTTGCCGCCGGCCAGATATTCTTCGGCCAGGGCCAGCCAATATTTTCCGGTGATCTCGGGGGCTTGGGGTTTGGTGGTGGTGAGTATTTTGATGGGCATGGCTGGAATTTTAATAACGAGTACTTCCTGTTTATTTATCCTCCTGACTTATCCACTTATTTTGTGGATAGGCCTGTGGGTAACATCTTGACTGTAGACGTAAGTGATTGATCCACCTCAGTAAATTTCCTCTGCTCGGAATTGCGTCCATAAAAAAACCGCACTAGGCGGGCGCATAAACGGCGCGCTTGACAGCATATCCGGTAACGAACTATATTCCTATGCAATCGTTTGCATAAATATTACTAGAATGTCAATGCATCAAAAAAGAGGAGACAAAATGAGCAACAGGAAGTACAGCAAAAGGCTCGCCGGTATCGCTGCGGCGGTATCGGCAGTCGTATTGACAGCAGTCGCGTTCAATGCAAATGCACAAGCGCAAGAGCAAGATCAAGCACAATGGCAAACCCGGACCTGGCCGGAATTAAAAGCTGAAGCGCAAGCCCGCGCCGACCGCAACGCTTACCCGGCGTTCGGCATGAAGTCGGACGACGTTCGCGAAGCGCTTTCACACATCGACAGCCTGGATCGCGATCAATGGGCTGCCGCCTTTATGGCAATCGGCGATCGCTATGAGGCGCGCGCCGAAGGCGAACTGGCTAAAAACCCCGCGGCCGCGCGCGACGATTATTATCTGGCCTGGAACTACTATGTCTTCGGTCGCTGGCCATCGCCCAATTCCCCCGGCAAAAAGCGTTCGGCGGAAAAGGCGCAGGCCGCATTCGCAGCTTATGGACAACTGAAGGAAACCAAAATCGAGGTATTGCGGATTCCGTTCGAGGGCAAGGAAATCGTTGCTTATCTGCAGAAGCCGACAAACGTACCGAAGCCGCCCATCGTGCTCGATATCGGCGGCGCCGACGAATATAAGGATGCCGTCGCCGATGTGGGCGATGCCTTTGTCAAGCGAGGCATCGCCGATGTGGCGGTCGACATGCCTGGCACCGGCGATGCGCCGCTGGCAGCACGTCCCGGATCCGAACGCATCTATACGGCGCTGATCGATTATCTGAAGACCCGCAGCGATCTGGATGGTAGCCGCATTGTGGTACGCGGCGTGAGCTGGGGCAGCTACTGGTCGGCCCGCGTCGCTTACGCCAATGCCGACCGGCTCAAGGGCGCGGTATTTCAGAGCGGCGAAGTGGATGCCTATTTCACCCGGGACTGGCAGAAAACCGCATTGCACACCAAGGAATATCTGCTGGACTTCCCGCAGTCGCGTCTTTTCATCCTGGGTCAGCCATCGATTGAGGCCATGCTCGATTTCATGCCGAGCATGTCCTTGAAACCTTTGCTGAACAAACCCACCCCGCCAATGCTGGTGATCGGCGGCGCGCACGATACGCAGAATCCATACTCGGATATAGAGCTGTTATTGAAATCGGGTAGTCCGAAATATGCGTGGATTAATCCAGAAGGCGGTCACATGGGACGTTCGAAGACATGGGACAACGCCAAGATTTTGGATCAGGTCACCATGCCGTGGATCGTTGACCGCCTGAACGGGAAATAAGGCCGGCGAGCGCGGGCGCCATGGCGATTGGAGCGCCGCTATCGCCGACATTGAAAACAGCCACCGCTTCACGCAACGCTTGGGCTTGATCGGCCATCGCCTGCGCCGCCGCCGTGGCTTGTTCGACCAGTGCGGCGTTCTGCTGGGTCACCTGGTCCATTTGGCTAACGGCCTGGTTGACCTGCTCGATGCCGGTTCTTTGTTCCTGCGACGCCGACGAAATTTCATTAACGATGTCGGTCACGCGCTTGACCGACTCGACAATCTCGTTGATCGTGCCGCCCGTTTCCTCAACCAGTTTGGAACCCGCATCGACCCGGCTCACCGACTCGCCGATCAATTGCTTGATTTCATTGGCTGCCGTTGCGCTGCGCTGGGCCAGCGTACGGACCTCGGTCGCCACCACCGCAAAGCCGCGGCCCTGTTCGCCGGCGCGCGCGGCTTCGACCGCGGCGTTCAGCGCCAGGATGTTGGTCTGGAATGCGATGCCTTCGATCACGCTGATGATCTCGCCCACCTTGGCCGAGCTATCGGATATCCCCTGCATCGTGTCGACCACGCGGCCGACCATTTCGCCGCCGCGCTGCGCGATTTGCGAGGCCGTACCGGCCAGCGTGCTCGCCTGCTGCGCGTTGTCCGCGTTCTGACGCACGGTGCCGGTCAACTGTTCCATGCTGGAGGCGGTTTCCTCCAGCGAGGCGGCTTGTTCTTCGGTGCGCTGCGACAAATCGGTATTGCCTTGCGCGATTTCGTCCGCTGCCACCGAGATCGACTCGCCGGAACTCTTGATGCCCTGCACGATGGTCGCCAGTTGCTCTTTCATGGCGTCGAGTGAAAACATTAAACTGGAGCGGTCTCCCGCCTTCAACTGCACCGGCACGCGCAGATTGCCGGCCGCGATCTCGCTGGCCAGCGCCATGGCGTCGCGCGGCTCGCCACCGAGCTGCTTGGCGAAGCCGCGCGCGATGAACAGCGCCACTCCTAGCCCGAACACCGCCGCGGCGACAATCAGTCCAATTACCAGCGCGATCGCACGCGAATAGGCCTGATCGGCCATCGTCCCTTCGCGGTTCGCCCCCGCGATGCTGGCGTCAAGGATGGTCCGAATGCGCGTCTCGATGTCGTTACGAATCAGATTCGACTGGCCATTGAGCAAAGCGTCCGCTTCCGCCTGTTTATTTTCTTTAACCAGCGCCAGGATTTGTCGATCGAGGTCCACATATTGCGGCATCAGCTTCAGTATGTCGGCAAACGCTGCTTTATCTTCCGACGGGAGGATGAGCTTCTCGTAGTTAGCAGCGGCTGTGGCGGAGGCCGAGATTCCCGACTTGATTCGCGCTTCGGCGTCCTGTGCATCGGCAGGCGTCTGCGCGCTGACCGCACGGTATTCGCCAAGTCGCAAAAAGCGCAGTCGCGACTGCATTTCCAAGCTGCTGCGCACCGCGGGTAGCCACTGGTCGCGCATTGCCGCGACATGGGCATTCTCGGCGCTCACTTGAAACAGACTAGTGCCGCCCAATCCGACCATCAGAACAATAACTGCAGAAAATCCCAGTACCAACTGGGTGATGACCTTCATATTTTTGAAAAATCGCACGACATCCCTTCCGTCTATGGTTGAAGCGAGACCCAGATTGGGTGCCCGCGCGTTACGGTAACGGCAGCGACTAGGAAATCTTGAATTTTAAATAGGGCGATTGAGTGGGTATTCGAGCGGAAAGCATCGGCCCCCTATGGACAGAAAAACCGCACTAGGCGGTTGCATGAAATAATGCCTTCCTGCAGCCGTCAAGAATGCGAGTACTGAGCGGACGCCCAAATCAAGAGCCAGAAAAAGTAAATCGGATTTATATTCCCGCTTGTTAAATGGTAACGTATGAGTTACCATTCGAACGATGAGTATCCGGGTCGAAGAATATCTACATGAGGCTTGGGTCAAGCCCGTATCAGGCATGGTTCAACGGGCTTGACGCGCAAGCGGCAGCCAAGGTGGTCACTGCCAAGCTACGGCTGGAACTCGGCAACACCTCCAGCGTGAAGTGGTTCGACGGTATCGGCGAGTATGTCATCGATTGGGGGCCAGGCTACCGCGTCTATCTGGCGAAGGATGGCGACCGGCTGATCGTACTGTTCGGCGGCGGTACAAAGCGCGGCCAGCAACGCGACATCGACCGGGCCAAGGCCTTGCACCTTGAGTACAAGGCCCGCAAAAAAGCGGCCGTCGCAGCAGCCAAGAAACCCGGCAAACACAAAAGGTAATAACAATGGCACTGACTCGCAATTTCAAACATACAGTCGTCGAACGCGTCGAGCGCGACCCGGCATTCGCCAAGGCGCT
>DATMOE010000189.1:0-5098 GCA_035568435.1 Herbaspirillum sp.
GTGGACACGGGCGGTTCGAACGTGCAGTTCTCGATCAATCCGAAAGATGGCCGGATGATCGTGATCGAAATGAATCCGCGCGTGTCGCGCTCATCGGCGCTGGCCTCGAAGGCCACCGGTTTCCCGATCGCCAAGATCGCCGCCAAGCTGGCGGTCGGTTTTACGCTGGATGAACTGCGTAATGAAATTACCGGCGGCGAGACGCCGGCATCGTTCGAGCCATCGATCGATTATGTCGTCACAAAAATCCCCCGTTTCGCATTTGAGAAATTCCCGCAAGCCGATGATCATTTGACGACACAGATGAAGTCGGTCGGCGAAGTGATGGCCATCGGCCGTACCTTCCAGGAGTCGTTCCAGAAAGCCTTGCGCGGTCTGGAAGTCGGCGTCGACGGTTTGAATGAAAAAACCACCGATCACGAAACCATCAAGGAAGAGCTGGGCGAGCCGGGACCGGAGCGCATCTGGTATGTCGGCGATGCATTCGCCCAGGGGTTTTCGCTGGAAGAAGTGCATCAACTGACGCATATCGATCCATGGTTCCTCTCGCAGATCAAAGAAATTGTCGATATCGAATTGTGGCTGGAAAAAACCCAGACGCTGGAGGCGCTGAACAAGGATATGTGGTTCAAGCTGAAGCAAAAAGGGTTTGCCGACCGTCGCCTGGCCAAGTTGCTCAAGACGACCGATACGGCGATACGCAGCAAGCGCTGGGAGCTTAATGTGCGCCCGGTCTACAAGCGCGTCGATACCTGCGCCGGTGAGTTCTCGACCAATACCGCTTATATGTATTCGACTTATGAGCAGGAATGCGAATCGAAACCGACCGATAAAAAGAAAATCATGGTGCTGGGCGGCGGTCCCAATCGTATCGGACAGGGCATCGAATTCGATTATTGCTGCGTGCATGCAGCGCTGGCAATGCGTGAAGACGGCTATGAAACGATCATGGTCAACTGCAATCCAGAAACCGTATCGACCGATTACGATACGTCCGATCGTCTGTATTTCGAATCGCTGACACTGGAAGATGTGCTCGAAATCGTCGACAAGGAAAAACCGGTCGGCGTCATCGTGCAGTACGGCGGTCAGACGCCATTGAAGCTGGCGCTGGATCTGGAAGCCAACGGCGTGCCTATCATCGGGACTTCGCCCGACATGATCGATGCGGCTGAAGATCGCGAACGGTTCCAGCAGTTGTTGCAGAAGCTGGCTTTGCGTCAACCGCCGAACCGTACCGCCCGCACCGAGGAAGACGCGCTGCGTCTGGCGCAGGAAATCGGTTATCCGCTGGTGGTGCGGCCGTCTTATGTACTGGGCGGCCGGGCGATGGAAATCGTGCATGAACAGCGCGATCTGGAGCGCTACATGCGTGAAGCGGTCAAGGTGTCGCATGATTCGCCGGTGTTGCTGGATCGCTTCCTCAACGATGCGATCGAAGTCGATGTCGATTGTATTTCCGATGGCGAACATACCTTTATCGGCGGCGTGATGGAACACATCGAGCAAGCCGGTGTGCACTCGGGCGATTCGGCCTGTTCGCTGCCGCCGTATTCATTGTCGCCGGCGACCATCGATGAATTGAAGCGCCAAACCGCATTGATGGCCAAGGGGCTGAATGTCATCGGCCTGATGAACGTGCAGTTTGCGATTCAGCAGGTGGAGCAGGACGGCAAATTGGAAGACGTCGTGTTTGTGCTTGAAGTCAATCCGCGCGCGTCCCGTACCGTACCGTTTGTCTCAAAGGCGACCGGTCTGCAACTGGCTAAAATTGCGGCGCGCTGCATGGTCGGTCAATCGCTGGCTAGCCAAGGCATTCTCAATGAAGTCGTGCCGCCTTATTTTAGTGTCAAGGAAGCGGTATTTCCGTTCGTGAAATTTCCGGGTGTCGATACCATCCTCGGACCTGAGATGAAGTCGACCGGTGAAGTGATGGGCGTCGGCAAAACCTTCGGCGAGGCTTTCGTCAAATCGCAACTCGGCGCCGGGGTGAAATTGCCGAAGGCGGGCAAAGTGTTTCTCAGTGTCAAGGGCAGCGACAAGCCGCGTGCGGTGCAGGTTGCCAGAGATCTGGTTGCGATGGGTTTTTCTATAGCAGCGACCAAAGGCACTGCGGCGGCCATCAGCGTTGCCGGCATTCCAGTCACCATGGTCAACAAGGTGGTCGAAGGACGTCCGCATATCGTCGATATGATCAAGAACAACGAAATTGCGTTGGTGATCAACACGGTGGAAGAGAAGCGCACGGCGATTTCCGATTCGGGCGCGATACGAACTTCGGCTTTGGCGGCGCGGGTGACAACGTTTACCACCATCGCCGGCGCCGAGGCTGCGGTGGAGGGGATGCGTCATCTGGACGCGCTGGATGTGTACGATTTACAAGGCTTGC
The DNA here is from genome assembly GCA_035568435.1 of Herbaspirillum sp. GTDB lineage: Bacteria > Pseudomonadota > Gammaproteobacteria > Burkholderiales > Burkholderiaceae_D > Herbaspirillum. The sequence continues at coordinate 2,390 of DATMOE010000189.1, forward strand.
ATAAAGCGATACACTGACCCTTAACAACTATTCACTTTGCCAAGGTCACAGAGGGCACCCGGGTTTCCGGTGCCCTCTGTGGCTTTTTAACTTGAGCGACATTTATGAACTCGATTCCCTTGACGAAACACGGCGCCGACCTTCTGAAAGAAGAGTTGCACCGTTTGAAAACCAAAGAACGTCCCGCAGTCATCAGCGCGATCGCTGAGGCGCGCGCGCATGGCGATTTGTCTGAAAATGCGGATTATGATGCCGCCAAAGAGCGGCAGAGTTTTATCGAAGGCCGCATTGCCGATATCGAAGGCAAGTTGGGCGCGGCATTAATCATCGATCCGACCACGCTGGCTGCAGACGGCCGCGTGGTGTTCGCATCGACCGTCGATCTGGAAAATCTGGAAACCGGCGAGAAAGTAACTTATCAGGTGGTCGGCACCGACGAAGCCGATATCAAAGATTCGAAAGTCTCGGTGACCTCGCCGATTGCACGGGCATTGATCGGCAAGAGTGCCGGTGACGTGGTCGGCGTCGAGGCGCCGGCGGGACTGCGCGAATATGAAATTCTGGAAGTGCGCTATATATAAATGCGATAACGGCTATAACTGCAATAACGCCGATAACGGCGCTTCAAAACGCAATAATGACGGTTTAACGATCTATCAATCCGGCCGATCAGCCGGATTATTTTTTTCCGAGCGATGATTTTTTTGCGCTTTTCTGACGCGGTTTGGCACGTTTGATTGAGCCGCCTGCGGTGACGCGTTCATTTCCCTTGACCATGACTTTGGTGACGGACGGCCGTTTGGTACCGCTGGCGCTCGGTTTGACGATGGTGACTTCGCGCATGCCGCGCCCGCTGGTGACGGTGCGTTCCGCGCCGGCTTCCGGTTTCGGACGGTAAATAATCAACAGCTTGCCGATATGCTGAATCGGAGAGGCGGACAGTTTGTCGCAAATAGTTTCGTACATGCCGACACGGGCTTCGCGGTCGTCGCCGAAGACGCGAACCTTGATCAGACCGTGCGATTTCAGGCTGGAATCGATTTCTTTCAGTACCGTCGGCGTCAGGCCGTCTGCGCCGATCATCACGACTGGATTGAGCGCATGCGCTTCGGAACGCAGTTCGCTGCGTTCGGCGGGTGTAAGTTTCAACATGAAAATCCTCTAAAAACGGTATTCTACGCGAATGGCAAAGAACAAATTAAACAAAAACTGGCTGCATGATCATATTAATGATCCCTATGTGAAGCTGGCGCAGAAAGAGGGTTATAGGGCGCGTGCGGCTTATAAGCTGAAGGAAATCGACGAAGAGGAGAAGCTGATCAAGCCCGGCCAAATCATCGTCGATCTCGGCAGTACCCCCGGTAGCTGGTCGCAATATGTCCGCAATAAGTTAGCGGGACAGGATGGCGGTGGAATCAACGGCATGATTATCGGGCTCGATATGCTGGAAATGGCGCCGATTGCCGATGTGCACTTTATTCTGGGCGATTTCCGGGAAGAGCACTCAATGGGCGAACTGGAAAAGTTGCTGGCGGGGCGCAAGGTCGATCTGGTGTTGTCGGATATGGCGCCGAATTTGTCCGGTATCGCTACTGCCGATGCTGCGCGTATCGAGCACATCATTGATCTGGCGCTGGAATTTACGGAAAAGCACATGAAGCCCTCGGGCGCTTTATTGGTGAAGTGCTTCAACGGTACTGGTTATAACGAGATACTGATGAAATTCCGTCAAACGTTTAAAACTGTCGCCTCTAAAAAGCCGAAAGCCAGCCGTGACAAGTCTTCCGAGATCTTTCTGTTGGGGAAAGTACTGAAAAATCCTGGCAAATCCTCAGTTAATCTAGATTAATGCCGTAAAAATCAATGCCTTGGCAGATTTTGAGCCTTGATATGTCTTGAAATTCGGTATTGCGTGCCGCATATCTGTTGCAGCGATTGTATTATCTACAATATTTCCTTTTGGTAATTTTTCTTTTGCGCCGCTCCTGGTGTCTTGGCTCAGGACACTGATATGCCCGGGACGAGCGTGCGAGTGTGTAGTAACGACTGTTGAATCCGAGTAAAATCGTCCGATATCAGACTTATACTAAGGTGTGGCGCGATCAGCGTCGGAGGAGTTCTAGTGAATAATATGTTTTCAAAAGCCGCCATATGGGTGGTCATCGCGCTGGTGTTATTCACCGTATTCAAGCAATTTGATAATCGCGGGATGGCGGCAGGTGCGACACCGATTGCTTATTCGGATTTCATTGCCGAAATCAAAGCCGGGCGTATCAAAGATGCAACGATCGAAGATCGCAGCATCATTGCGACCACACAGGACGACAAAAAGATTAAAACTGCGGCCACTTATCTTGACCGCGGCCTGGTTGGCGATCTGCTGGCCAATGGCGTGAAGTTCGACGTCAAACAACCTGAAGAGCAATCCTTCCTTTCCCAAATATTCATTTCATGGTTCCCGATGCTGTTGCTGATCGGCGTCTGGGTGTTTTTCATGCGCCAGATGCAGGGCGGCGGCAAAGGCGGCGCGTTTTCCTTCGGCAAGTCGAAGGCGCGCATGTTGGATGAAAACGCCAATTCGATTACCTTTGCCGATGTGGCCGGTTGCGACGAAGCGAAGGAAGAAGTGCATGAGATCGTCGAATTCCTGCGCGATCCTACCAAATTCCAAAAGCTGGGCGGACGGATTCCTCACGGCGTATTGATGGT
>DATMOE010000190.1:0-4611 GCA_035568435.1 Herbaspirillum sp.
ACCGAATTTGGTGCCGGTCAAACCGAGCTGCTCCCGCAACACCCATAACAGCGGCGTATCGTCCTCCGCCACATACTCCCGCACTACGCCGTTAACAGTCAATTTCGCCATGCTAGAACCCCTTTAATAAGAAATTCAAAATGGAAAACGCCTCTAGAACTCATTTCATAAATCGGCAAAGCGCGAATGGACTATTGGGGCGGATTGCCGCGTTGCGCCGCTTGCCCAGGGGGCCACCCTGGGCTGCGCGACGCGCCTTGCACTCCACCCAAATAGCCTCATTCGCACTTTTTGCCCATTTATGAAATGAGTTCTAATTATTTTTCCGATGATAGTACGTTCGCGCTATATTATCTTGAAAACAACATTCCAAACCCTAACCGCAATGATTGGAAGAAATGTTAATCGCGTCCGAACAAGAAGAACATCGCAATTATCTGGGTCAATTTATTCCGATTCAATACCATCATAGTATGTTGATGGATCCGAACCGGATGAAAAATTTTAAAGCAGCGATAGATTTCGTCGTGCAGCCGGGCGCCAAGGTGCTGGAACTGGGGGGCGGTACCGGCGTGCTGTCCTGGTTCGCGGCCGAGAAGGCCGAGAAAGTCTGGTGTGTGGAATTTAATCGGGAGCTGGTGGCGGAATCGCGCCGTTTCCTCAATTTAAATCGGCATGGCGATAAAGTCGAAGTAGTGCATGCCGATGCATTCGACTATCTGCCGCCGGAACCGGTCGACGTGCTGATCTGCGAAATGATTCACGTCGCGATGCTCAGGGAAAAACTGGTTGAAGTGATGGCGTCGTTTAAACAGCGTTATCAGAAACGTTTCGGCACTGCTTTGCCGATCATGGTGCCGACAGCCGTCGTCATGGCGGTGCAGCCTGTGCAGAAGGACTATGACTTCGAAGGCTTCCATGCGCCGATTATCCAAATTGAAGAACTGTCGGGAAATTTACCCGGAACGATCGATCTGGCGCCGCCTGCGATCTACAGCATCCTCGACTTCACGACCACCAATACGCTGGATATCGCCTGGGATGGCACCGTCGTCATTGAACAAAGCGGCACCGTGAATGCACTGCGTTTCATTACCAAAAATATTCTTGCCATGGTCACCGAGAGCACTTCGACGATCGATTGGCTCAATCGCTATATGGCTTTCCCGCTGGCCACGCCGGTCGAGGTTCAAGCAGGAGAAACGCTCAGGATTCATTTTCACTATCGCGCAGGGGATTTTATTTCGGTGTTGCAGAATGCATTGCGGGTCGAGGTTGTGCGTTAGTGCACAAGCTCGACGCACAAGCTAATTAAACATCAACACACCCAATCAAAACTTCAAGCTAGCAATAACCGACACCTGATTAGCCGAGTAACCGCTGCCATTCCACTTATAGTCATAAAGCGCTTTAACCGACCAGGCATTGCGTTCGCAATTACACGTCAGCAATGAAATACCGACGCCGACATTAAATAGATCCCGATCCTGACTAACCCCGCTGGCCGAAAACGAACTACCACCGCCCGCCAAGCTGGCATCTTGCTGCATCGTCGTCGCCTTGAAATCATGCAACCACTTCACGTGCACTTCAGGTACATACGTATTCGCGCCAGAACGTATCAACTGCTCCGCCTTCACGCCCAACCCTGATTGCACGAAGTTGTAACTCTGACTATTCACATTCAGATTGACATCACCCGCGCCGCTTTCCTGATAACTACCGACGGCAATATGGGTCAGTTGCAAGGAAACCAACGGTGTAACGACGGTCTGGTCGAAGACGAAATGCTTTCCTGTGGCGAGCATCGCGGTGTATTGCTGGTCATTAAAGCTGGCGTTCGCAGTGCGATTAATGCCTGGAAATAGGATAGGCCTGGAACCGTCATATCGATTGATGCCGGCCATCAGAGAACCTTCAACAAAAACCGGCCCCATGGTGTGGTCGAAATACGTCATTAATTGATAAGAGTCGATCTTGGTGCGGCCGGTAGCATCATTCCCATCGACGGTGGTATTGGCATAACCGCCGCCAAAACCGACGCGTGTCTGCTCGTTCCAAGGCATCTCATAGGCCAGCATCACACCATAAGCTTTGGCACTGTAACCGCTCATATTGGACTCGTTATCCTGCCTGCCCGAGCTGCCAAATCCCTTGGTCCACCACGCGCTGCGCTGGTCCATGTTGTTGCATTTTTGTAGATTTTCAGGTTGGGCAGAATCTTTGGGAATGCAGACATCGCAGCAGACGTTTTGCGTTTCATCCATCCGCGTCAGCCACAGGTCTTCGAAAAGTTGCGAAGTCTGCGCGGCTGCCAGAGGCGCTGCGAGATTAGCCGACCCCGGCGAAAGTTGTGCCAAGGCATTGTTGATCGCTGCACCGGTGGGCAGGGCCGCAATGGCATTCTGCACGGTCAGAAGATCGGAGCCGGGCGCAGCATTGATATCTAATATTGGCGCAACCGCAATCGCGCCGGGCGTCGTGGCAAATGTCGCCAAGGGCGCAGCCGACAGTAATAGCAGGTTCACGCCGCCTGTTACCCCCACGCCGGTGAACACATAACGGGGATTATTATTGACCACGAATACAGGTGCAGCGGTGCCCGCCCCGCTGCTGACAATATTGAAGGTGGTGCCTGTGGTCAGCACGCCGGTCACTGTCGGCGTCACCGTAATGCCGCCGGCATTGATTTGGGCGTTGCCGGCGATCACTTTACCGTACACCGTATTGCTGGCAAGCGAGGTGGCAATCGTGCCCGCGGCGTTGGTGCTGAGCTGTCCCGTGATATTCAAGGTATTGGCGCCGAGGTTCAAACCCAGGGTCTGCACTGCGCCGGTCACCGAAGCGTTGCCGCCGACCACGTTAATCAGCCTGATGCCGCTAGCGCCGCCAATGGCGCCCGTGACATTACTATTGTTATTGAGCGTCAACGTTCCCGTACCGGCGGCTGAGGTCGTAATGGCGCCAGTCAATGTCAGGCCAGCCCCCAGATTAATAAAACCATCCGTCACAAACAGCGGCGCCGTCCGCACGTTGCCATTGAAATTGACGGTGCCGTTACCGGTGACATGGAAGGTCTGGGCAAAAACGGCGCCGTTAAAGTTGACGATGCTGCCATTAGCGCCGGCGTCCACGCGCAGCAACTCGGAGCCGATCGTACCGGTGAAGCCGGTGACCGTTGAGTTGCCTGCAAATACGACGATCGCGGTATCGGCCGCAGTGCTCGTAATGGCCCCGCCAAGATCGTTATTGGTATTAATGTTCTGGTTGGCCCCTACGCTCAACGTTCCTGCGCCTGCCGTATCTACGCCGTTCAGTACGCCCTCTGTACCGACAACACTTGGCAGAGCATCCGCTTCACGTGCAAAACCTGGCAAAGTCCAGCATGCTAAAGCCGCCGCAACCGCGGTCGTGATGATGAGATTTTTGATTTTATTTCCTTTTGAGGTGTTGTCCTCTTGTACTTGTTGTTGCCGGGCGGCCACATGCGTTCTTTTATCTTTTTAGCTTTATATGTGTTATTGCGATGATGTTGACTTGTCCTACCTGTATAAAGTTGCAGAGTAAGAAAAATACAATGGCGCCGGACCACGGTGATTTGGTGAACTTATCCAAAATCACTTATTCAAAAAGCAATACCGGCACCCGGTACAACGAAGCGATCGGAAAGGAATTACATGGACAAAATAAGCGGCAAGCAGGCGTGCCAGTTAGCGGCCCATCTGATTGAAGAACAACTGGAAGTGCTCTCGATATCGATCACGCTCATCGTGCAGCGCGCGCAGACCGACGATCTCGATGCGAGCCCAATCGCCAAACCCATACAACTGCAAAGAAAGCGCAGGCCGCTGACAACAGGATCAAGCGGATCAACCGGGGCCACCTGGTCAACAGATGCCGGCGTCAGCGCCCCGGCCAAGGTCCAAGACGACTTGACGTTTGAATTCCTGGCGCCAAATCAAGTGCAGTACGAGGACGACAATCCGCTGCACCAGACAGACTGTCTGCGGGTTTTAATCAGTAATGCCTTGCTTGCCGTCGATTTCTTTTTAAAAGAACACGGCATCGCGACTTCCAGAACGCCAGAGATCCAATTTTTGGGACATGCTTGCAACGCGATCGTCAATATGAACACGTTCCGTATCGCGCCGGGCTATGTTCCCAAAGCAACTTTCGACGGCTTAGTCATTGACAGCACCTTGGATGGCGCGCTGTTGTTCGGGGACGGCCTCAACGAAGGGTTTATGGAATTCGGCGACGCGATCGCACTACTGCAAGCGCTGGCGCATCATCTACGCGGCGTGCCGCACTTTGTGAGTGGCGGCGATGCGGGTTGAAACATAAGGCACGAACATTTTCTCGGCAGCACCGGCATGCAAGCCGCCGCAATGATCCGAGACGTCAATAATGACGCGATCCGCAGCAGCGCTAACCTCTGCTAACCTAGTGTGCTGTCCTGTGTCGCAGCGAACACGTCATTGCCAAAGCAGACCGGCAAGTGCTTGCCCTGAAGAAGCATCTGTTCACAGGCATCCGCCGGCACGGGCCGGCTGAAATAATAACCTTGTATCCCATCGCAACGATGCAGGCCCAGGTATTTCAGTTGCCCCT
>DATMOE010000191.1:0-5828 GCA_035568435.1 Herbaspirillum sp.
CGCCACTGCCAGTGCGTCCGGCGAAATATCGACGGCATCGATATGCGCATCGGGAAAGGCATCGGCCATCAAAATCGGCAGACAGGCCGAGCCGGTGCATAGATCGAGAATATGGCCGACGTCATTACCCAGCAGCAGCCACGGCGAAAATTGTTCGGGGATCAGCTCGGCAATGAATGAACGCGGCACGATCACCCGCTCATCGACATAAAAGCGATACGTGCCGAGCCAGGCTTCGTTGGTGATGTAGGCCGCCGGTATACGTTCGACGGCGCGCTTTTCGATGATGCGCAAAATAGCATCGCATTCGGCCGGCAACAGATGGGCATCGAGAAACGGTTCCAGATGATCGAGCGGCAAATGCAGGGTATGCAAAATCAGATACGCCGCTTCGTCCAGTGCATTGCTGCTGCCGTGGCCGAAGAACAGTTTGGCGCTGTTGAAGCGCGTCACTGCATAACGCAGCAGGTCGCGGATGGTTGAGAATTGCTGAGGCGTCATGGCGGGTCGTGGCTTAGTGTGATCGGTGGAGGAACGGCGGAACGGCATGTCTGAAAGGATCACAGCAACAGGTTTTCCATGGTGCGACGGTAAATATTTTTCAAGGGATCGATGTAACGCACTTCGATGTGTTCGTCGATTTTATGGATGCTGGCATTGGGCGGGCCGAATTCGATGACTTGGGGGCAAATCTGCGCAATAAAGCGCCCATCGGACGTACCGCCGGTAGTGGAGAGTTCGGTGGTAATGCCTGTTTCATCTGCAATCGCAGCGGCCAAGGCCTGGCTCAGATTGCCGCGTGGCGTCAGGAACGGCAAGCCGCCGACAGTCCACGCTAGCGTGTATTGCAGGCCTTGCGCATCCAGGATCGCGTGCACCCGCTGTTGCAAACCTTCGACCGTGCTGGCGGTCGAGAAGCGGAAATTGAAATCGATGACGAGCTCGCCCGGAATGACGTTGGAAGCGCCGGTGCCGCCATGGATATTCGATACCTGCCAGGATGTCGGCAGATAGTATTCATTACCGGCATCCCAGGTTTCGGCGACCAGTTGCGCCAGCGCCGGTGCCGCCAGATGAATCGGATTCTTCGCCAGTTGCGGATAGGCAATATGGCCCTGAACGCCTTTGACGGTCAGCTTGCCGGACATGGTGCCGCGGCGTCCGTTCTTGATCATATCGCCCAGCGTGTTGGCCGAAGTCGGTTCACCGACGATGCAGTAATCCAGTTGTTCGCCGCGCGCCTTCAATCGATCGCAAACAATCACCGTGCCGTCGGTAGCCGGCCCTTCTTCATCGCTGGTAATCAAAAAGCCGATCGACCCTTTATGGTTCGGATGGGCCTGCGTGAATTCCTCAACGGCAACGATCATGGCGGCGATCGAGGTTTTCATATCGGCAGCGCCGCGGCCATAGAGTTTGCCGTCGCGATGGGTCGGCGCAAACGGATGCGATTGCCATTGTTCCAACGGGCCGGTCGGCACGACATCGGTATGGCCGGCAAACACCAGCAAGGGCTGCGCATCACCGCGGCGCGCCCACAGATTGGTGACATCGCCGGATTGCATGGTTTCGCAGGCGAAACCGAGCGGCGTCAGCAAGTCGATCAGACAAGCCTGACAGCCTTTATCCTCCGGCGTCACCGACGAAAGCGCGATCAGTTTTTCTGTCAATGCCAGCGTTTTGCTCATGCTTGGGCTCCGGAAATTTTAAAAATTTGTTGGTACGCAGCATCGGTAAAACCAACATAAGCCTTGCCCTCAACCATCAATACAGGCCGCTTGATCAACGAAGGCTGCGCCATCATCAGCGCAATGGCCTGCTGCCGATCTGCGACGGAGGCTTTTTGCGCATCGCTCAGTGCGCGCCAAGTGGTGCCTTTGCGATTGATCAATACTTCCAGGCTCAAATGCGGCAGCCAGGAAGCGACCAGCGCAGCATCGACGCCGGCTTTCTTAAAGTCGTGAAAGGTATAAGCGATGGCATGCCGATCCAGCCAGACTCTTGCGTTCTTGACGGTGCTGCAATTCGGGATGCCGCAGACGGTGATTGCGCGTTCGGTAATGGAAATAGGCATGGTCATAGTCTGCCGCCAACCCGCTTAATCAGCCGTTCCTTGGCGCAGCAAATCGTTGATCGCTGTTTTTGCGCGGGTCTGGGCATCGACCCGTTTGACGATCACTGCGCAATACAGACTATATTTACCGTCAGCCGAAGGCAGGTTGCCGGACACCACCACCGAACCGGCAGGGATACGGCCGTAGCTCACTTCGCCGGTTGCGCGATCATAAATTTTGGTCGACTGGCCGATATACACGCCCATCGAGATCACCGAGTTTTCTTCAACGATCACGCCTTCGACGATTTCCGAACGTGCACCGATGAAGCAATTGTCTTCAATAATGGTGGGATTGGCCTGCATCGGCTCAAGCACGCCGCCGATGCCGACGCCACCGGACAGGTGCACGTTTTTGCCGATCTGTGCGCAGGAACCGACGGTGGCCCAGGTATCGACCATGGTGCCTTCATCGACGTAGGCGCCGATGTTGACGTAAGAAGGCATCAGAATCACATTCTTGCCGATGAAGCTGCCGTGGCGCGCAACCGCTGGCGGCACGACGCGAAAGCCACCTTTGGCGAAGTCTTCAGCAGTGTAATTGGCGAATTTGGTTGGTACTTTGTCGTAGAACTGCATATCTGCGCCGGCCGGCATCGGCAGATTGTCTTCCAGGCGGAACGACAACAGCACCGCTTTTTTAATCCATTGATTGACGACCCACTTGCCATCGGTTTTTTGCGCGACGCGCAGCGCACCGGTGTTCAGTTCTGCGATGACGTGCTGCACCGCTTCGCGGACTTCCTTCGGCGCCGATTTAGGCGAGAAATTGGCGCGGTCTTCCCAGGCTTGATCGAGTAAGGTCTGCAGAGATTGTGTCATTTTTTTGTCTATCTAAAGTTAAATTAAAACTGAAAAACGATGCGGCTGAACAAGACGATTCGTTCAGGCCGCAAGGGATTTGGTGAACGCAACGATGCGTCTTGCCGCTTCCATGCATTCGTCCACTTCGGCCACCAGGGCCATGCGAATGCGTTGCCGGCCGGGATTGCCGCCGTGGGCTTCGCGGGCCAGATAACTGCCGGGCAAAACCGTCACATTATATTCGGCATATAGGCGTCGCGCATATTCGGTGTCCGAGATGGCAGCGATTTTATCGACTTTGGCCCATAGATAAAAACCGGCGTCCGGCAAGGCGACTTCCAGCACCTCTTGCAGCAACGGCGTGACGGCATTGAATTTGGCGATGTATTTGGCGCGGTTTTCCTCGACATGACGCTCATCGTTCCAGGCCGCGATGGAAGCGGCTTGGATCACCGGGCTCATCGCGCCGCCCTGATAGGTACGGTACAACAGGAATTTTTTCATGATCGCCGCATCGCCGGCGACAAAGCCTGAACGCATGCCCGGCACGTTCGAGCGTTTGGACAGGCTTGAAAACATGATCAGGCGGCGGTAGTCGCTGCGGCCCAGTTGTTGCGCCGCGTCCAGCGCGCCCAGCGGTGCTTCTGCTTTGAAATAGATTTCCGAATAGCATTCATCGGACGCAATCACGAATCCGTAGCGATCCGATAGCGCGAACAGCGTGCGCCAATCGTCCAGCGACAGCACGGCGCCGGTTGGATTGCCGGGCGAGCAGACAAACAGCAATTGCACGCGCGACCAGACAGCATCCGGCACGGCGGCATAATCCGGCGCGAAATTACGGGCCGGGTCGGAATTGACAAAATACGGCTGCGCGCCAGACAGATAAGCCGCGCCTTCATAGATTTGATAAAACGGATTAGGGCACATCACCAGCGCAGGCGCTTGATCGACGCCGGCCCCAGTCGGATCGACCACGGTTTGCGCCAACGCAAACAAGGCTTCCCGCGAGCCATTGACCGGCAGAATCTGCGTGGCGGGATCCAGCGCGGGCAAACGGTAGCGCCGCTCAAGCCAGCCGGCGATTGCGCACCGCAAGGGTTCATTGCCGGCAGTGCTTGGATAGACCGCCAGGCCCTGCATATGATCGATCATTGCCTGTGCAATGAATGCCGGGGTCGGGTGCTTGGGCTCGCCGATCCCGAGACTGATGGCAGGATAGGCTGCGTTCGGCGTAATGCCGGCAAATAGCTGCTTGAGCTTTTCGAAGGGATAGGTTTGTAGCTGGTCTAGTAAAGGATTCACGCGCTAAGGGACGCAAAAACGCCGCAAAAAAGAAAAAGGAAATGCAAGGGGGGTGAAGCGCGGCCGCAAAACATATTTGATGCCCGTCCTGTGGCGCGGCGTCATTATACTGCGCCGCCGTATGCAAACCTGTGGAATTCGCAACATCAAGCTCTTAGCGTGCAATCCAACCTAAGCAGAGCGCAAGGGTGATCAGAGAGGCGACGGTTGAGCTCAGAATGACCGATGAGGTGGTCGCCGCCTCGCGTTTGTACAATTCGGCCAGCATGTACGGACCGGTTCCGGTCGGCAGCGCAGCAAGCAGCAGGGCGGCATTGGCCCATGCGATCGGCATGGTGAAGACATGGAAGGCCAGCAGCCATGTGATGGCGGGTTGCAGCAAGAGTTTCAGCAGCACCAGCACAGGCACGCCTGCGCCGGCACGGGTGGCTTGTTTGGCGGCAAGGAAGGCGCCCAGCGAGACCAGCGCACAGGGGCTGGCGGCGGCGCCGAGCAGTTTGAGCAGCGAGGTAATGGCATCCGGCAACGCGATGCCGCTCAAATTCCACAGTGCGCCGAGCAAAGGCGCAAGCAACAGCGGATTACGCGACAAGGCGCGCGCGACCTTAATGAACGCCAATAATGGACGCCGCTCTTGCTGCAGGCTGAATTCGATCATCGCAACCGCGACCGCAAACAGGATGCACACCGTAATGATGGTCGCGATAATCGCCGGCGCTAATCCTGCCTGGCCAAGCGCCATGAAGCACAATGGAAATCCGATGAAGCCGACATTGGCATAAGCAGCGTTCAAGCTGTCGATAGCGCCATCGGCCAAGTGCCGTCTATTGCGCATGCGCCACCACAACGAAGCAATAAACACGACAGCCACGCCAATGCTGAACGCAGCAATAAATCCAGGCTGATTCAATTGTTGCCAGCGCGTGGTAGCCATGGTCTGGAATAACAACGCGGGCAATGCCAGATAAATTACAAAACGCGTCAGTTCGGTGGCGGCAGTGACGCCTAGCAGATTAAAGCGGCGGCAGCCGAAGCCGGCTGCAATCAGCGCAAAAATGGGGACGACGATGGTGATGATGGAAAGCATCGCTTCCTGGAAAATAAGTCATACGGTTGAATTGAGGCCAGTATAGAAGTTGCTCAACCATAAATAAAATGACTTAATTTTATTGAGGCTATTCCAAATTGGAATCAATTGGAATCAATTGGAATCAATAAGCGGCAGGATTTCCCTGGCGACTTCCAGCCAAGCCCGCGCTGCGCGTGACAAATAAGCATTGCGCCGCCAGCCGAGGGCGATATTCCAGTGTATTTCCGGCGCGACCAAGGGGCGGCAGGTAAAGCCGCCGCTGTCGCTATCGAGCCGCCGGCAGTATTGCGCCGGTAGCAAGGCAATGCCCATGCACGTTTCGACCATCGATGCCATGAATTCCCATTGCCCGCTGCGGCCGACGATGGTCGGCGTAAAACCTGCGGTGCGGCAAGCGTCGAGCATGACGTCGTTCAAGGCATAACCTTCGCCGTAGAAAATGAACGCTTCATTGGCCAGATCGGCCAGCTTCACCTCGCTAACCTTATCCCAGCGCGAGCCGCGTTGCGCAATCAG
>DATMOE010000192.1:0-8543 GCA_035568435.1 Herbaspirillum sp.
ATAATCCCGGACGCTTTGAGCCGGGCACCGGCGAAATCAATTATCGCTATCTTTTCAAGATGCTCGATGAAATCGGTTACGACGGTTGGATCGGTTGTGAATACAAGCCGAAGGCAGGCACGGTTGAGGGTCTGCACTGGCGCGCGGATCATCAAGTTAAATAAACAGCAGGCAAAATAACTGGAGAAAATTATGTCGAACATTGGATTTATTGGTTTGGGTATCATGGGTGCGCCGATGGCGGCCAATTTGCAAGGCGGCGGACATAAGCTGTTCGTGTATGACATCAAACAGCCGCCGGCAGCCTTGATCGAGGGCGGCGCCACAACGTGCACTTCTGCTGCCGATGTCGCCAAGCGTGCCGATATCATCATCGTGATGGTGCCGGATACGCCGCACGTGGAGGCAGCATTATTCGGCGAGAACGGCGTGGCAAGCGGTCTCTCCAACGGCAAGATTGTGGTCGACATGAGCTCGATCTCGCCGATGGCAACCAAGGAGTTCGCCAAGAAAATCAACAAGCTCGGCTGCGACTATCTGGATGCGCCGGTTTCCGGCGGTGAAGTCGGCGCCAAGGCCGCATCGCTGACCATCATGGTGGGCGGACCGGAAGGTGCATTTGAGAAGGTCAAGCCGCTGTTCGAACTGATGGGTAAAAACATCACGCTGGTCGGCGGTAACGGCGATGGGCAAACCACCAAGGTCGCCAATCAGATCATCGTCGCATTGAATATTCAGGCGGTGGCCGAAGCCTTGCTGTTTGCGTCCAAGGCGGGTGCTGATCCTGCCAAGGTTCGTCAGGCATTGATGGGCGGTTTTGCTGCTTCGCGCATTCTTGAAGTGCATGGCGAGCGGATGGTCAAACGGACGTTCAATCCGGGCTTCCGCATCGAGTTGCATCAAAAAGATTTGAACCTCGCGTTGCAAGGCGCGAAATCGCTCGGCATCTCCTTGCCGAATACAGCCACAGCGCAAGAATTGATGAACTCCTGCGCCGCGCATGGCATGAGCGGACTCGATCACTCGGCACTGTGCCGCGCGATTGAAATGATGTCCAACCATGAGATCGCTAAGGTATAAGGGACGTTTTTATGTCCTCTTAAAAGCCGGCTTAGGCCGGCTTTTTTGCGCCTTGGCCTTCCCAATTAGTTGAGCCGGTGCTGAAGTGCCTCTTCGATCAGGCCGCCGTGCCCTTCCCCGGGGCGTAAAAGGCCCTGTCGACCTGGGGAAGGGCACGGCGGCCTGAGCGAAGAGGCAATCACCATCCTAAAAAATTTGCGTAAGTAAAGAACACCATGACGGCTTAGGCCGGTTTCTTTTTCGCGTTGGGTTTTGCTGCGGTTTTTGTTGCAGATTTTGCTTCGGTTTTTACTTTAAACGGCATCATTTTCTGGATCAACCCCGCACCGTCGCTCAACAGAAAATTCTTGAAGGCGAGCGCCACCGGCGGCAGCCGTTTGTTTCTTCGATGTACAACGTACCAATTCAGCATCACCGGAAAGCGTTCCACATCCAGCACCACCAGGCTGCCGGCCTGCAATTCCAGACTGATGGTATGGGCCGAAAGAAAGCCGATGCCGATGCCCGCGATGACCGCCTGCTTGATGGTTTCGGTGCTCCTGATTTCCATGGCGATATTGATGTCCTTCAAATGTTCGCCGAAACCGTCCTCCATCGAATTCCATGTGTCCGATCCTTTTTCACGCACCACGAACGGTTCGCGTTTGAGTACCGACATCGATATTTTTTTCTTGCCCGCCAAAGGATGATTCGGCGGCGCGACGATGACGTAAGGATGCGGTGCGAAGGGTTCGTTGATGGTATCCATCTCCAGGGGCGGACGCACCATGACCGAAATATCGGTCAGATTGTTCGCCAGTTGCGCCAGTAATTGCTCGCGGTTATGCACCGTGAGGTTGAGTTTTACGCCCGGATGACGGCGTGCAAATTCGACCAGCAGGCGCGGGAAAAAATAATCGCCGGCGCTGATCACGGCCACGTTCAGTTGTCCGCCGGAGATGCCCTTGAACTGCGTCAGCGCGTCTTCTGCTTCCCGAAATTGTTGAATGATGGCGCGGCTGTGATGCAACAACTCAGTGCCGCCCGGCGTCAGATAAATTTTCTTGCCGAGTTGTTCGAACAGTTCCAGTCCGACATGGTCTTCCAGCGTCTTGATCTGGATCGATACCGCGGGCTGGGTCAAACATAGTTCTTCTGCCGCGCGCGAATAACTCAGGTGGCGCGCGACCGCCTCAAACACTTTCAACTGTCGCAAAGTAGCGTTTTTCATAGATGTCGATGCATTAGTAGTAGCTAATGATTATGCATAAAAACATTAACTATTACTAATTGTTTTTTGATCATACGATAGTGTCGTGCTCTGGGATAACGCGGAGCAGATGTTCAGCAATGTGATCTTGAGGAGAGCGACTATGTTTGATAAGAAAATTGATCGCCATACTGCCGCCGATGCGGCAGATGCAGTCGATATTCATCGTAACGCCTATAACGCCGCATTTTACGAGCTCGGCCTGAGATGGCATTGGGACGGAAAAATCTATCCATCCGTGCTGGATCACGATGCAGAGCGCGCGCGCCTTCGTGCCTACGTAGAAACGTATCAGCCCCATCTGCTGAAAGCGTATGACGCGGATTTCCTGATCGATGCAGTGGAGAGCGCAAAAGAACGTTGTTACGAAGCAATGACGGCCGAAGGTTGCAAGGCCGGCGCCCCCATCAATTGGGCTGAAATGCATCAGGACCAGGTTGGCGTTTAAGGGGCGGGTTATCCGCTCGCTTGTGCACGGATTTCGGTTGCGGAATTTTTGATTGAACGTAAATAATTGTCGTTGTCAAATCTTAACCGCGGTCAAGGATATCGCTATACGCTTCTTTACAATCTAATCATGCTATTGGTGGGTGGATTATCTTCGCCATGTCTGATAGCGTTATGTAATAAGCAATTTTTCAAACCGGGCATCCGGGAAAGGTGGCATGACGGACCGGTTACAAATTGCATTTTGATTGTAACGGCGCTTATCCTTCACCAGGGTAGGTATTAGATGTTAGTGTGTTAAGAAAAAAAATGACAAAAGTCATGCACACGCTGTATATCTTAAAAAAATTAGGAGACAACCTTCATGAATCATCCGAGCCAAGTCGCCGAATCAGGCGATGCTTATAGTAAAGTTTGGGGTAACCGCTGGGCCCAGTTAGTTTTCGGCATTATTTGCATGGGCTTGGTCGCAAATCTTCAATACGCCTGGACGCTGTTTGTCAATCCGATGAACGCCAAACACGCTGATTGGGGTATGTCCGCCATTCAATTATCGTTTTCCATTTTTATCTTGGTTGAAACTTGGCTGGTGCCTGTCGAAGGCTATCTGGTCGACAAGTTCGGGCCGCGTCCGGTGATTGCCGCCGGTGCGATATTTGCCGGACTGGGTTGGGTCATCGACGCCAATGCAACGACGTTAGTTGAATTGTATGCAGCGGCCGTCATTGCCGGTATCGGCGCCGGTTGCGTGTACGGTACTTGTGTCGGCAATGCGCTGAAATGGTTCCCGGACAAGCGCGGTCTGGCTGCCGGTTTGACGGCAGCGGGCTTCGGCGCCGGTGCTGCAGTGACTGTGATCCCTATTGCGACCATGATTCAAACTTCGGGATACGAACATACCTTCATGTTTTTCGGTATTTTCCAAGGCATCTGTATTTTCGTCCTGGCGTTGTTCATGCTCAGGCCGATGCCGCCAAAAGGCGTCCAGGCCAAACCTAGGCTGGTGACGACCAAGGTTGATTACAGCACCGCAAAAATGATCAAAACGCCGCTTTTCTGGCTGATCTATGTGATGTTTGTGGCGGTAGCTGCCGGTGGTTTGATGGCTACAGCGCAAATCGGTCCGATTGCCAAGGATTATGGTCTGGCCAAGTTGCCGATTACCTTGCTGGGCGTTTCCCTGCCACTGCTGACGATGACTTTATCGATCGACAATCTTGCTAACGGCTTTACACGTCCTTTATGCGGTTTTATCTCTGACCGCCTGGGTCGCGAAAATACCATGTTCATCGTTTTCTTCGGTGAAGGCTTGGCGATGCTCGGTTTGATGAAATACGGTCACGACCCGATTGCTTTCATGACGTTTGCCGCACTGGTGTTCCTGTTCTGGGGCGAAATTTTCTCGATCTTCCCAGCCATTTGCGCCGATACCTTCGGTGTGAAGTTCGCCGCCGGTAACGCTGGTACGTTGTACACCGCAAAAGGCACCGCATCCTTGCTGGTTCCGCTGGCCTCCGTATTGTCGGCCAACGGTAATTGGGATCGTGTATTCATTGCTGCTTCGGTCATTACGATAGCGGCGGCGATTTCGGCGATCACTATTCTGAAGCCATGGCGCAAACGCTTCATCGAAAGCGCTAATGCTCAAGACGGTATTGCTGCGGCAAGAAGTGGCTCCCCATTGGGGCATGTTGCAGGTTCATAAAGCAGTTGCTAAGTAGTAGATAGGCTACTCGGGCGCTGTACCAATCTTGATGATCGGGTAGGAGACCCAACCCGATCATCGTTTTCAAGGAAGATAAAATGATACAGCGCTGGGTGCGATTTGAGCATCAGGGTAAAACTCGCTTCGGAACATTGGAAGGCGAGCAAATTCAGGTGTGGGATGGCGTGATGTATGACGAACCGACGCCATCCGGTTCGACTGTAAAACGGGACGAGGTCAGGCTTCTAATGCCGACCGAGCCCAGCAAGATTATTGCGCTATGGAATAACTTCGGTGCGCTCAGCGCCAAGCTGAATTTAAGCAGGCCGCCTGAGCCCCTTTATTTGATCAAGTCGCCGAATTCTTATCTGAATCCGGGCGACATCATCCGCAAGCCGTCCTCTGAGGGCAAAGTTGTCTTCGAGGGTGAATTGGGAATTGTGATCGGCCGGCAGGCCAAGCACGTGTCGGAAGCCGATGCGCTGCAATATGTGTTCGGTTACACCTGCGCCAATGATGTGACATTGGCCGATATTCTGAACCGCGACCCTTCTTTTGCGCAATGGGTGCGGGCTAAAGGTTTCGATACATTTTGTCCGTTCGGCCCGGTCGTGGCGAGTGGTCTGGACCCGGCTGCGCTGACGGTCAAGACCATTTTGAATGGCGATGTACGGCAAGACTATCCGATCAGCGACATGCTGTTTTCGGTGGCGCAATTGGTCAGCCTGATTTCGCAGGACATGACATTAAATTGCGGCGACATCATCTTGTGCGGCACTTCGGTCGGCGTTGGGTCGATGAAGCCTGGCAGCACAGTTGAAGTCGAGATCGAGGGCATAGGAAAACTTAGCAATCGCTTCGAGTAAATCCGGCCTTTAATTTCAGCCCATTAGATTTCTGTCTATCAAATATGGAGCAATTATGAAAATCGCAATTGTAGGGGCGGGAGCCATTGGAGGCTATGTCGGCGTTAAGCTGGCATTGGCGGGTGAAGACGTGACGTTTATTGTGCGCGGCGCAAATTGCGAAGCCATCCGCGACAATGGATTCAAACTCATTATGGATGACGGCACGGAGCACCTCGCCACCAACGTCAAAGCGACCGGCGATTATGCCGAAGCGGGACCGCAAGATCTGGTGATCCTGGCGCTTAAGGCAAATCAATTGGAAGCGATTGCCGAACAGTTGCATCATCTGTTGGGGCCAGATACGCCGATCGTTACGATGCAAAACGGCATTCCTTACTGGTATTTTTATAAAACCGGTGGCGCGCTCGAAGGCAGTCAATTACAGACTGTGGATCCGACCGGCATCATCGGTAAATGTATTCCTGCCTCGCGTGTGATCGGTTGCGTGGTTTATCCCGCGTCGGAATTGATTGCGCCGGGTGTTGTGAAGCATTGCGAAGGCGAACGTTTTCCGTTGGGTGAGCTCGATGGCTCCATCAGCGAACGCGTGACGCGCATTTCGGAATGCTTTACCAAGGCCGGTTTCAAAGCGCCGGTATTGGACAACATCCGCGCCGAAATTTGGCTCAAGCTGTGGGGCAATCTGAGCTTTAATCCGATCAGTGCGCTGACCCATTCGACGCTGGTCGATATCTGCCAGTTTCCACTGTCGCGCAGCCTGGCGGCGGCTTTGATGACGGAAGCGCAAATCATCGCCAACAAGCTGCAGATCGAATTCCGGGTGCCTCTGGACAAGCGTATCGCCGGCGCCGAGAAAGTCGGCAAGCACAAGACGTCGATGCTCAAGGATGTGGAAGCCGGACGCGCGCTGGAGATCGATGCGCTGGTGGGTTCCGTGATTGAGTTGGCGCGTTTGACAGATACGGCGACGCCGCATCTGGATACGGTTTATGCGCTGGTGAAGTTGCTGGGCAAGACCATCGAAGAAGAGAGCGGGCAAGTGCGCTTGCTAAAAGCAGCCTGATCTATCCAAACCGGCAGCAACAGCGCCATAATGAAGGGGCGCTGTTGCTCGCTTGTTTACTGCGGCGCAATGACTAAACAGTCAGCACGATCTTTCCGATATGTGCATTGCTTTCCATGAGCGTATGCGCTTGCGCTGCTTGTTCCAGCGGGAAGGTTTTGTAGATCACCGGTTTGATTTTTTTTGCTTCAATCAACGGCCAGACCTTTTCACGCAGTTGCGCAGCAATCGCCGCTTTGAATGCGACCGGCCGCGGCCTGAGCGTGGAGCCGGTAATCGTCAGCCGGCGCAATAATACTTGGCCGAAGTTGATCGGGGCTTTCGAGCCGCCGAGCATGGCGATGAATACCAGGCGGCCATCGTCGGCCAGGCACGTCAATTCGCGTTGAATATAGTCGCCTGCGACCATGTCGAGAATCACATCGACGCCTTTTCCGGCGGTCGCTGCTTTGACGATTTCGACGAAATCTTCGGTGCGGTAATTGATGCCGCGTTCGGCGCCCAGCGCTTCGCAGGCGCGGCATTTTTCATCGGAACCGGCGGTGGCGAAAACCCGATGTCCGAGCGCAGCAACGATTTGAATTGCGGTCACGCCGATGCCGGAAGTGCCGCCCTGGATCAGAAACGTTTCGTTGCCGCTCAAATGGCCGCGATCGAATACATTGCTCCAGACCGTGAAACAGGTTTCCGGCAGCGAGGCTGCTTCGATCATGCTTAAGCCGCTTGGAATCGGCAGGCAGGTTGCAGCAGGCGCCGTGCAATATTCGGCGTAACCGCCGCCTTGCACCAGCGCGCAAACCAGATCGCCTTTTTTCAATGTTGTATTGGAAAAATCGCCATCGATAATTTCGCCGGAAATTTCCAGCCCCGGCAGTGCCGAAGCGCCCGGCGGAACCGGATAATTACCGCTGCGTTGCAGGGTGTCGGGACGGTTGACGCCGGCGGCGTGGACCTTGATTAATACTTCGCCGGCCTTGTAGTCGGGCATCGGCTGTTCGCCGATTTGCAAAACCTCTGGACCGCCAGGTTGAGTGATGTTGATGGCGCGCATGGGTTTGGCTCTTTCTAAATTTTTAGTGTATGGCTTGTTTGAAATAATGCATTGATCAGCATCAATTTTAGCGGAAAAACGACGTGATCATATAACGTGGCCTGATAACTAAATGCTAATTTGGAATATTGCAGTGCGGGAAAAACGCTGGTGGGGGGGTGTAAAACGAAAACAGCCGATCGAGATCGGCTGTCATATAAAACTTACTGCTGTATTTGCTGCTGTTGCTTGCGACGCGCTGCGACTGCGGTCGATGCCGAAATTACAGGCCGTAAGTGTGTGCCGCATCGGACTTGGCGCCAGATGTTTGTGCGTACAGCTTTTCGCGCAGTTCGATCATCAGAACTGTTGCCGCTACGAAGTAGGCGAATTGTGCCAATTTGGCGCTAAAGCTGGTAGTGTTCGATTGGCTGAGGTTCTTTGTGGTTGTGGTCATGGTGAGGTTCCTTTGGTGTGAAAAAAGTGTTTGACGCAGTGCAGTATAAATACGTGTTGCGGATATTCCCAATTTAGAGTTTGGATATGGGATATATGCTTGGTGAATGGATTGTAGGGTTTCCAATCACCAGAAAAAATGAGTGTTTTTCATAGATAAAAGGTGGTTTACGTCATGTACGACAAATTGACCGAGGTCAATGCCAGTAGGGAGGGCTGATCGATAAGATGCCGGCATACAACTAAATGCCGGAGATTTTCTTAATGAATATGCAGCAGCCTGTCGATATGGCGGCCATTCAAGCCATCATCACGGAGCATTTGACGATGCCCGGTCCATTGCTGCCGATATTGCATGCAATCCAGGATAAGGTCGGTTTTGTGCCTAGCGAAGCGGTGCCGTTGATTGCTTCCGGGCTCAATCTTTCCCGTGCCGAAGTGCACGGCGTTATTTCCTATTACCACCATTTCCGTCAACATCCGGCCGGCCGGCACGTGGTGCAGATCTGCCGTGCCGAGGCATGCCAGGCGCGCGGTTGCGATGCGCTGGTGGCGCATGCGCAGACGGCGCTGGGTTGCGGTTTTCATGAAACCACGGCCGATGGCCAGTTCACGCTGGAGCCGGTGTTTTGCCTCGGCCAATG
>DATMOE010000193.1:0-2769 GCA_035568435.1 Herbaspirillum sp.
TACGGCCCGGCGCGATCAGATTGGCGCCATAGCGATAATGGTAACGATGACTGTCTTGTTCGCTCATCAATACACCTTGTGCGTACCGAACATCATGATGGTATGGCCCTGCAAAGTCACCTGCGGCTCGCTCATCGCATCCAAGCGGTCTGGCTTGCCGTCGGCCTTGGCGCTGTCGACCAAGGGAAACCAGGTTAATTGCTGCGCGGGAAAAGTGAACTCAAGCGGCTCGTCGTCGGCATTAACAAACAATAGCGCAACCTCGGGACCGGCAGCGGCGCTGCTATGGTCCGGCGCGCGGCCATATTCATGCTGTACATGAATATGGCCGCCGGAAGCTGCTGCGCGCAGCACACTGATGGCGCGCCCTTCCGGGTTATGCCAGGCTTCGATCGACAAGGCTTCGCCGCGCTCATCGAACCAGGCGATATCGGGGATGCCGGGCGCCACTTCGTCGCCATGCAAAAAGCGTCCGGCCTGCAACGCGGTATAGGCATTGCGCACGGCGATCAGCCGCCCGACATACGCCGTCAAAGCACGGCCTTCCGGTGTTGCCGCCGCGGCCCAATCGACCCAGGAAATCTCGTTGTCCTGACAATACGCATTGTTATTGCCCTTCTGCGTCCGATGAAACTCATCGCCGCACAACAGCATCGGCGTGCCCTGCGCAAAAATCGTGGACGCCAGCAAAGCACGCTGCACCCGTGCGCGGCGCTCTAAAATATCGGCATCGTCGCTCGGCCCTTCGATCCCCCAATTATTGCTGTTGTTATCGTTATGGCCGTCATTGCCCTCTTCGCCGTTATCCAGATTATGTTTTTCCGCATAACTGACCAAATCGCGCAAAGTAAAACCATCATGCGAGGTGACGAAATTGACCGAAGCCCACGGCTTGCGGCTACGATGATCGAAGAGATCCCCGGAGCCTGCCAGACGCCCGGCAAAGTCGCCCCGCAAGCCTGAATCCCCCCCCCAGAAACGGCGCATGCCATCGCGGAAGCGATCATTCCATTCGGCGAAGCGCGGCGGATGATTGCCCAATTGATAGCCCCCGGGGCCGAGATCCCACGGCTCGGAAATCAACTTCAAACGCGACAGCACCGGATCTTGCAGAATCGCATCGAAAAATCCCGAACCCGGATCGAAACCGGTGCCTTCGCGCCCGAGCGTGACGCCCAGATCGAAACGAAAGCCGTCGACATGAAACGACTTAGCCCAATAACGCAAGGAATCGAGCACCATCTGCAACACCCGCGGATGCGAAATATTGAGGGTATTGCCGGTGCCGGTTTCGTTAATGAAAAAGCGCTCGTCGCCCGGCGTCAGGCGGAAATAGCTGGCGTTATCCAGCCCGCGCAACGACAACGTCGGCCCGCGTTCGTTGCCTTCGCAATTATGGTTGTAGACCACATCCAGGATGACTTCGATGCCGGCGCCATGCAGACGCCGGATCGCCATGCGCATTTCATTGAGCAGGCCGCTGGAAAGATACGCCGGCTCCGGCGCAAAATAGGCCAACGTGCTGTAGCCCCAGTAATTGCGCAATTGCCGTGCGAACAGAAAATGATCCTGCAGATACGCGTGCACCGGCAGCAGTTCAATCGTGGTAATGCCCAGCGTCAGCAAATGATCGATGAAGCGCGGCGTCGCCAAAGCCGCGAACGTACCGCGTTCATGCGGCCGCAGATCATCGCGCAGCATCGAAATACCGCGCACGTGGGCTTCGTAAATCACCGTTTTAGACCAGGGCACGGCGGGCCGGCGATCATTGGACCAATTAAAATTATCTTCCACCACAATCGCTTTCGGCATCCCCTGTGCACTGTCGCGGCGGTCGAACGTCAGATCGGCTTTGGCGGCATTAAGGCGGTAACCGAACAAAGCATCGGTCCAGCGCACCTGCCCCGAGAGCTTCTTGGCATACGGATCAAGCAATAATTTATGCGGATTAAAACGATGCCCGCGCATCGGATCGTAAGCGCCATGCGCACGATAGCCATACAACAAACCCGGCCCGGCATCCGGCAAATAACCATGCCACACCTCATCGGTGCATTCCGGCAACGCCAGCCGCGCCAACTCCTTGCGTCCGGCGGGATCGAAAACACACAATTCTATTTTTTGCGCGTTGGCCGAGAAGACCGCAAAATTCACGCCCAGGCCATCGGATGTCGCCCCCAACGGATAAGGCAAGCCCGCAGTCAATCGATCCGGCAATGGCGGCATCATCAAACTGCTCCCTTGCGAAACACAATCGTCGACAAGGGCGGCAGCGTCAGCGTCAACCCCCGCCCGTCGCCATCGCCCGCAGCATCGCAGCGATGCACACCCGGATTACCGATATTGCTGCCGCCATAAACTGCCGCATCGCTATTAAAAACTTCTTCCCATGCGGCATCGGCGGCATCGCCCCGCAACGGCACCCGATAGCCATGCCGCGGCACCGGCGTCATATTGACCACGATCAGCATCTGATCATCCCGATGAAACCCCAGGCGCAGATACGCAAACACGCTATTGTCGCTATCGTCGCCGATGGCCCAGCGGAAGCCTTCTGCATCGGCGTCGCGTGCATGCAATGCCGGCTCCGTCACATACAGATGGTTCAAATCGCGCACCAGTTGCTGCACCCCGCGATGGCGCGGATCGTCCAGCAGCTCCCACTGCGGCGAAGCGTCATGATTCCACTCGGTCCACTGCGCCAGCTCGCACCCCATGAACAATAATTTTTTACCGGGATGGGTCCACATGAAGCCCAGATAGGCGCGC
>DATMOE010000194.1:0-6506 GCA_035568435.1 Herbaspirillum sp.
GCCCAGACCGCCGTATTTCCAAGCATGGCGATCGCCGGCGAGGGCGACCATACACATTCCCTGCTCAGCGGGATCAAGGCCGTATCCCCGGCGTATCCCTTGCGCGGGCAGGTCAAGCTCAGCGATCAAGCCGACGGCAGCGCCGCAGTGCCGACCACAGCCATACCATCGGCCGGCACGGTCTGGGTCGATCCGGCCATCCTGCTGGGTTTGAATCTGCACATCGGCGACCCGCTCACCCTGGGCGATAAACGCTTCACCATCGCCAAAGTACTCAGCTTCGAGCCGGATCGCGGCAGCGGCTTTATCAATTTCTCGCCGCGCATCATGCTGGCCATGAGCGATTTGCCGCAAACCCATCTGATCCAGTTCGGCTCACGCGTGACCTATCGGCTGCTGCTGGCCGGCACGCCTGAAACCGTCAGTGCCTACCAGACGCAACTGCAACAAAAAATCGACGCGGGCAATCTCAAAGGCATGCAACTGGAATCGTTAAAAACGGGCCGCCCCGAGATGCGCGCCACGCTGGACCGGGCCGAGCAGTTCTTATCGCTGGTCGGCCTGCTCTCGGCGATGCTGGCGGCGATTGCCGTGGCGATGGCGGCGCGCCGCTTCATGCTGCGCCATCTGGATGCTTGCGCGATGTTGCGCTGTCTCGGGATGACACAAAATCAAGTCGCCGCGATGTATCTGAACGAATTCCTGATGGTCGGCCTGCTCGGCAGTGTATTGGGCGTTGCGCTCGGTTTCGCGGCGCATTTTGTCTTGCTGGACTGGCTTGGCAGTTTTATTCCCGGCGCTTTGCCCGCCGCCGGCTGGCTGCCGGCATTGCAAGGCATGGCGACCGGTTTGCTGCTATTGCTCGGCTTTGCGCTGCCGCCGATTCTCCAATTGCGCAATGTGCCGCATAACCGCGTCATTCGGCGCGAACAGAACCCGCCGCGTCCGCTGACCCTGGCCACGTATGTATTGGGCATCGTGGTATTCATCGGCCTGCTGTTATGGCAGGCGCGCGATATCAAACTGGGCCTGCTCACCGCAGCCGGCTTTATCGGCGGGCTGGCGGTATTTGCGCTGATCGCCTGGCTCTGCCTGAAGGGGCTGCGCCGTTTGCGCGGCGTTTCCAATCATCAAAGCTGGCGCTTTGCGCTGACCGGGCTGCAACGCCGTCCCGGTGCGACCATCATGCAAATCGTGGCGCTGAGCCTGGGCTTGATGGCGCTACTGTTGCTCACGGTGATTCGCGGCGACCTGATCGGCGCATGGCGGCAATCGACGCCGGCCGATGCGCCGAACCGTTTCGTCCTCAATATCCAGACCGGGCAAAAAGCCGCGGTCGAGCAGACCCTGGATCAAAGCGGCATCGTCGCGCCTGAGCTTTATCCGATGATGCGGGGCCGCCTGGTATCGGTCAACGGCGTAGACATTACCGCCGATACCTATACCGAAGCCAACGCTAAACGGCTGGTCAATCGCGAATTCAATTTATCGACGATGACAGCGATACCCCCGAAAAACACCATCGTCGCAGGCCGCTGGTACGACGACAGCAAACCGGAAGCCTCGGTAGAAGAGGGCCTCGCCAAAACCTTGCGGCTGAAGCTGGGCGACCGCCTGCAATTCGCTGTCGGCGGGCAAATGATCACTGCGCCGATCACCAGCATCCGCAAGCTGGAATGGGGTTCGCTGCGGGTCAATTTCTTCGTGGTGATCAATCCGCATGCAATGGCCGGCATGCCGGAGAGCTGGATCACCGCATTTCATTTACCGGCATCGCAACTCGATCTGGGCAATCGCCTGACGCGTGCATTTCCGAATCTGACCATTGTCGACATCGGCAGTATCCTGAAGCAGATTCAGGACGTGGTCGATCAAGTCGTGGCGGCGGTCGAATTCCTGTTCTTCTTCACGCTGGCCTCTGGCGTATTGGTGCTGTACGCGGCGCTGGTCGGCTCGCAGGATGAACGCATCCGGGAAGCCGGTTTGCTGCGCGCACTGGGGGCCACGCGCCGCCAGTTGGCGCAGGCGCAATGGATAGAATTCGGGCTGGTCGGCACGCTGGCCGGATTGCTGGCGGCCTCCGGCGCAGCCGCCACCGGCTGGGCTCTGGCGCGTTACGTATTCAATTTCGAATGGCAATTCAGCCCCTGGGTATGGCTATCGGGCATGCTGATCGGCGCGCTGTGCGCCTTGATCGGCGCCTGGGCCGGCTTGCGTAATGTATTGAACCGGCCGCCGCTGCTGTCTTTGCGCGAAGCTTAGGGCGCTTTGCGCTATCATGCGGGTCATGCAAATCGAACAACCAAACCAACCCAGCGTCTATGAAATGATCGGCGGCGGCGAGCGCCTGCGCCAGATGGTCGACCGTTTCTACGACTTGATCGAACTAGAACCCGAATTCGCCGGCCTGCGCGCGCTGCACCCGCCCACACTGGACGGCTCGCGCGACAAAACCTTCAAATTTCTCTCCGGCTGGAGCGGCGGCCCCAATCTTTACATCGAGCAATACGGCCATCCGATGCTGCGTGCACGCCATCTACCGTATGCAATCGGCATCTCCGAACGCGATCAATGGCTGCGCGCCATGGCGCTGGCGATGCAAGATGTCGGTCTGGACGAGACCTTGCAGCAACGCCTGATGGCATCGTTTTACCAAACCGCCGACTGGATGCGCAACAAAGCCGGCTGACCCTGAACCCTATGACACTCATTGAAATAATCCTGCTGCTCCTGAGCATCGCCATCATCGCGTTGCAAATCGTCGCGCTGGCGCGTAAAAACGGCGGCCGGAACGAAGCCGCCGAGGCTGCCTTCACGGCGCAGATTGTGCAATTGAATGCGCAATTGAAAACCGATTTACAACGCCATCAACAAGACCTGAGCGAACGCACCGAACGCGAATTGCGCGGGCAAATACAAACCACCGCGCAAAGCACCCGGCAAGAACTGGGCAGCAATTTTGCGCAATTACAGCAAACGCTGGCGGCCCAAATCAGCAGTGTCGCCACCTTGCAAAACAATCAGATCGATAGCTTTGCCCAGCAACTGGTCAAGCTCAATGAAACCAACGCGCAGCAACTCGACAGCATGCGCCTGGCAATGAACCAGCAAGCGCAAACCAGCCGCGAAGAGCAGGGTTCTTCGTTCAAACGCTTCGGCGACACCTTGAACCAATCGCTCTCGACGCTGACCGAATCGAATGCGCAGCGCATGGCCGAAGTGCGCGCCACGCTGGAAGCCAAAATCAAAGACCTGCAAACCGACAACGGCGCACGGCTGGAAGAAATGCGCAAAACCGTCGATGAAAAGCTGCACGCCACGCTGGAGCAGCGTTTGGGCGAATCGTTCAAGCTGGTATCGGACCGCCTGGATAAAGTGCATCAGGGCCTGGGCGAAATGCAGCAACTGGCGATCGGCGTCGGCGATCTAAAGCGCGTGCTGACCAACGTCAAAACCCGCGGCACCTGGGGCGAAGTGCAACTGGAAATGCTGCTCGAACAGGTGTTGACGCCGGAGCAATATGCGAAGAACGTCGAGACCGTGCCCGGCACCGGCGAGCGGGTCGAATTCGCCATCAAGCTGCCGGGCTCGGAAGAGGGCGGCACACCGGTCTGGATGCCGATCGACGCCAAATTTCCGAAGGAACAATACGAGCGTCTGGCCGATGCCGCCGACCGGGCCGACGCGGATGGCGTGATCCTGGCCGGCAAGGAACTGGAACGGGCGGTGCGTCTGGAAGCCAAGACGATCGCCGAAAAATACCTCTCGCCGCCATTGACCACCGATTTTGCGATTCTGTTTTTGCCGACTGAAGGCCTGTACGCAGAAGTCATGCGGCGGCCCGGTCTGGCCGATGATTTGCAGCGCACTTTCCGGGTCAGCATTGCCGGCCCTTCGACCTTATCGGCGCTGTTGAACAGCTTGCAGATGGGATTCCGCACCTTGGCGCTGGAAAAGCGCTCATCCGAAGTATGGCAAGTACTGGGCGCGGTGAAGACCGAATTCGGTAAATTCGGCGACGTGCTGGCGGCCACCAAAGCCACCTTGGTACGGGCTGCGGATAACATCGATAAAGCGGAAACGCGCAGCCGCGCCATGGCGCGTAAGTTGAGATCGGTCGAGGCTTTGCCTAGCGAGGCGGCGCAGCAGTTGCTGGGGGTGGATTCGACGAGTGATTTGTTGGATGAAGGAATTTGAGTTAATGGAGCCGGCCCATGGCGGCAACCTGACCGACGCCATACGCCGTTTCGCCCTCCCACGCGAAGCATGGCTAGACCTATCCACCGGCATCAATCCCCATCCCTATCCAGCGCCCGCATTAAATCCAGACGCTTGGCACCGCCTGCCCGAACAGAATTCCGCCCTGACGCAAGTCGCACAAACCTATTACAACGCCCCCCAAATGCTGGCCGTAGCCGGAACGCAGGCCGCCATCCAAGCGCTGCCGCAATGCCGGATGCACAGCGACGGCCCGGCACAAGTAGCCATCGCAACGCCCACCTACGCCGAACACGCCCACCGCTGGACGCAAGCCGGCCACCACGTCATCCCCACCGCCTATAAAGACCTGAATCAGGCGGCGGCCACCGCCAACGTCCTCGTCATCTGCAACCCGAACAATCCCACCGGCACTGTCATCGAGCCGTCGCAATTACTGGCATGGCATGCACAACTCGCCGCCCGCAAAGGCTGGCTGATCGTCGATGAAGCATTCGGCGACACCGCAGGCCCAAGCAGCGTCGCCCCATACACAGAAATCCCCGGCCTGATCGTACTGAAATCGATCGGCAAATTCTTCGGACTGGCGGGCCTGCGTCTGGGCTTTGTCGCCGCTGAAACCGCACTCCTGAAAACACTGGCCGATCATCTCGGCCCCTGGAGCGTCAGCGGCCCGGCGCAACAAATCGGCTGTGCCGCGCTGGGCGACAGCGCCTGGCAGCAAACCATGCAACAAAAATTATCGACGCAAGGCGCACGCCTGCACACGCTGCTCAAGCAACACGGCATCGAAGGCCATGGCACAGCGCTCTATCAATGGTGGCCGCTCCCGGCCCAACAAGCCGAACATTGCTGGCGGCACATGGCGCAGCGCGGTATCTGGGTACGCTTGTTTACCAATGAAGCCGCCGGTATCCGCATCGGCCTGCCGCCGGATGAAAACGGCTGGCAGCGGCTGGCCGATGCGCTCAGTGCATGGCGCATCGAAGCGCAATCGGTATGAGCGATATCGTGCGCTCGCGCCGATGGAATATATCGTTGGCCTTATCTTTAACGCTCTTGTTGACGATAACAATGCGGCCAGCCACAGCCATCAATGTACGGGACGACGCAGGCAACAGCGTCACCCTGGCAGCACCCGCGCAGCGCATCATTACCTTAGCGCCGCACGCAACCGAACTGGTCTTCGCCGCCGGTGCTGGCGAGCGCATCGTCGGCACCGTCAGTTACAGCGATTACCCGGCTGCGGCGCGCACCATCCCGCGCATCGGTAGCAACAGCCAGATCGACATCGAACGCCTGATCGCCTTAAAACCGGATCTGCTGGTGGTTTGGCTGCACGGCAACGCCACGCATCAACTGGAAAAATTACGCAGCCTCGGCATCCCGCTGTTCTATAGCGAACCGCAACACCTGAACGATATCCCCGATGCAGTAGAGCGCCTGGGCCGTCTGGCCGGCACCGAAGCCCACGCGCAAGCCAGCGCCGCCGCCTTGCGCGCGCAACTAGCTGCCCTGAGCGCGCAATACCGGGCGCGTCCGCCAGTGCGGCTGTTCTATCAAGTCTGGCCGCACCCTTTATATACGCTCAACGGCAAACATATTGTCAGCGACGCCATCCGCCTATGCGGCGGCGTCAACATCTTTGCGAACCTGAGCGCGACGGCCCCGATCGTCAGCATCGAAGCCGTGCTGCTGGAAAATCCAGAGGTGGTGATCAGCGGCGATCTCAAGCGTAAAAATGAAGACGAAGACGAACTCGCGCCATGGCGTGCCTATCCAGCGTTGCTGGCGGTGCAACGCGACAATCTATTCGCGCTCGATGGCGATCTGCTGAGTCGTCCCGGTCCACGCATGATCGAAGGCACGGCAGCGCTGTGTCAAAGTCTGGAAACGGCGCGTGCGCATCGCACTGCAGCCGCTCCAGAAACCGGAACAAGCCCGTTTACCGGAGCGCAATAATGCCCACTTTCCCCTATCCGACCCTGATGGTGCAGGGCGCCACTTCCGACGCCGGCAAAAGCACGGTAGTGGCAGCCTTATGCCGGCTGCTGCTGCGCGAAGGCATCCGCGTGGTCCCGTTCAAACCGCAGAACATGGCGCTCAACAGTGCGGTCACCGCGGACGGCGGCGAGATCGGCCGCGCCCAAGCCTTGCAAGCGCAAGCGGCCGGGCTGGCGCCCCATACCGACATGAATCCGATCCTGCTCAAGCCCTCTAGCGACACCGGCGCGCAAGTCATCGTGCACGGCAAAGTACGCGCCGACATGCATGCCCGCGACTACCAT
>DATMOE010000195.1:0-2649 GCA_035568435.1 Herbaspirillum sp.
GCAGACGCTGGAAGAAAAAGGCCTGCGCAAAACGCCGACCGGCGCTGCCTCGCAGGGTATTTTGTTGTTCCAGGATGTGGCGATTATCCCGATGATTGCGCTCTTGCCGTTGCTGGCGATGCCGCAGGACGGCGTTGCCATCGTCGCCAAAGCGGGCCTGATGAGCGGTTTGCCGGCATGGATGCGTACCTTTGCGGTCGCTTGCGCCGTATTGCTTGTGATTGTGGTCGGCCGCTATCTGATGCGTCCGGCCTTTCGTTACATCGCGCAAACCCGTTCGCGCGAGATTTTCACGGCATTGGCGTTATTGCTGGTAGTGGCCGTATCGCTATTGATGGAAGCGGTTGGTTTGTCGGCTGCGCTGGGAGCGTTTCTGGCCGGCGTGGTGCTGGCCGATAGCGAATTCCGGCGCGAAATTGAAGGCGATATCGAGCCGTTCCGCGGCTTGTTGCTGGGCTTGTTCTTTATGTCGGTTGGCGCCAGTCTGGATCTGCGGCTGGCCGTTGCCCACGCCGCCACGCTGGCCGCGTGGGTGTTCGGATTAATGCTGATCAAGGCCTTGATCGTGTATGGCGTGGCAAGAGTGTTCGGGATTCCAACCCGCACGGCAGCGCAAACGGGCGCTGCGCTCGCGCAGGGCGGCGAATTTGCGTTCGTACTACTAGGCTTGGCGGCTGGGTCGGGCGTGGTCGGCGGCGATCTTGCTGCGCTGGCCACCGCCACGGTGGCAATTTCAATGGCGCTGACGCCGTTTGTGCTGATGGCTTACGACCGTTTGGCCGGCCGTGCCTTTTCCAGCGCGCCGGAGCCGGAAAAGGGCACGCTGGATGCGCATCCCGATGTGATCGTCGCCGGTTTCGGCCGTTTCGGTCAAATCGCCGCGCGCCTGCTGATCGTGAATCATTTTCGTATTTCCACGCTGGACATCAGCGCCGAACAGGTTGCCTTGGTGCGTCGTTTCGGACGCCCTGTCTACTACGGCGATGCCACCCGCTTGGATCTGTTGCGCGCCGCCGGCGCTGCCGATGCCAAGCTGTTGATTGTGGCAATCGACGATCGCGATCAAGCCGAAGTGCTGGTGGAGCTGGCAACGCAGTATTTCCCGAATCTGACCATACTGGCGCGCGCCTATGACCGGCGCCATGCCTATCGCCTGTTGCAAAAAGGTGCGCATATCATTGAACGTGAAACCTTTGAAGGCGGTTTGTCGATGGGTGCAAAAGCGCTCAGGGCTTTGGGCCTGACGCATCAGCAATCGACCTTGGCAACTAGCAGCTTCCGCAAGCATGACGAGGAAATGATTGCGTTGCTGGCGCAGTCATGGGGTGATGAAGAACGTTTTGCGGTGGCATTCCGCGAATCCAATGCGCGCATGGACCAGTTGTTGGCAGCCGATTTGCAGGAAAGCATGACGCCGCAATCCACCGCTACCCCATCCTCTGAGGCGGCCCTTTGATAATGACCCAATAGTGCCAAACCGTGCCAAACCGGTTATAGAAAGCCAGGGCCAGGTCTTTATGTGTCATTATTTACGGGCCATCCACTAGTTATGCAAAAAATAATGCGCAATATGGCATCTCACAGACATCTTTGGCATCTGCTTAAGGTATTTCTTTGCGCTTTTTTGGCATTAGGCATGAAGCCGTCTTATAGCGTGGAATTGATCGATTATCCATTCCGCGATCAGCGGATCAGTATTTGCAAAGTCGATCTGCGGCGGGATGCGATCAGTATGTTCTGGAAAGATGACAATAAAGTGGTCCTGGGTAGATTCTCCCGATTGCAAGCTTGGTTGCGCACGCGAGGAGAAGATATTGTCTGTGCGACCAATGCAGGTATTTATGAAGAGGATCATCGACCGCTGGGCCTGTATATCGAAAATGGCGTTACGCGGCGCAGATTGAATCTACGCAAGAATGGATACGGTAATTTCTATCTGCAACCAAACGGCATCTTCCTGATGCGCGACCGGCAGGCGGCGATCGTCGATACCGACCGCTTTGCCGCCGCGCAGGACGCCTTATTGCCAGGCGTGTTGTTTGCGACGCAATCGGGACCGATCATGATCCAGAATGGGAAAATCAATCCGATGTTTTCCGCGGCATCGGAGAACCGCCTGGTTCGCAATGCGGTGTGCATTACATCGCCGCAAAACGTGGTCCTGGCAATCTCGCGAGGGCCGATCAATTTTTATGAGTTCGCAGCATTTTTACGCGACAAAATCGCCTGCACCGATGCACTTTATCTCGATGGCAATATCTCCCGCATGTACCCGGAAGATAGTGCCGAATTCGGCCCGGACTTCGGCGTTTTGATTGCGGTTATCAGGAAGCTGAGATAGCGCTTGCCCTGAATTTCACTTCTTACTTAGAATGTTTCCCAGTCATCGGGATTATCCGTTTTCGGCGCGGTCGCCCGCGCTGTCGGCACTGCTGCAAGGCGCCCGCGCGATACCGCCGTCGATGTGCTTGGTGTGCTTGGTGCGCTCGGCTTGATGACGGCTTTAGCAACCTTTGCCATGGCCACCTGTGGGCGGCTCGAAAGTGATTTCAACTGCGGGACCGGCGCCAAATGCGTGGCGTCCCCGAGCTTGAAGACACTCACCAACTGCGCCAAACTGGCCGCCTGGTCCTGTAAGGAAGCAGCCGC
>DATMOE010000196.1:0-10135 GCA_035568435.1 Herbaspirillum sp.
TCGCGCCTACGTCGGCTACATCGACGGCGGCGCCGTCGTGCTCGACATTGCAGACAAGAGCAACATCAAGGTCGTCTCGCAATGGAATCATTCGCCGCCGTTCAACGGTTTCACGCATACCGTGCTGCCGCTGTTCGATCGCAACCTATGGGTTGTCAGCGACGAATGCGTCCAGGACGACGGCGCCGACTGGCCGAAACTGGTCTGGATGGTCGACGCCCGCAACGATGCGCATCCGATGCCGATCGGCACCTTCCCGGCGCCCCCGGTCGACGCGTTCGTGAAACGGGGCGGACGCTTTGGCGCCCATAACCTGCATGAAAATATGCCAGTGCCATGTTCATTCCATTCCGACACGATCATTATCGGCACCTTCTTCAATGCCGGCGTGCGGGTCTATGACACCAGCAATCCTTACCGGGTGGAAGAAATCGCCTACTACGTGCCGAGCGCGCCCAAGCTCTCTCCGGCTGGTTCGGCGCAATTGAACGACGTGTATGTGGATGACCGCAGGATCGTCTATACGATCGATCGTTTTACCGGCGGCTTGTACATACTCGAAATGACCATCTAAAGAAACCCAGGCACCGGCTCACCATGTCCTTCCAACGCGACCCCCTTGCGGGCAAACTGCCCGTCTCGCTCATCACCGGCTTTCTCGGCAGCGGCAAGACCACGCTCATCAGCAAGCTGGTGCGGCACCCGGGCATGAACCGGGCAGCCGTCATCATCAATGAAATCGGCGAGATCGGGATCGATCACGATCTCGTCAGCATGTCGTCGGAAAATGTTTCATTACTGAGCAACGGCTGCCTGTGCTGTGCCTTGCGCACCGATCTGCAGGAAACGCTGCGCATGCTGTTCGCGCAACGCATGGTCGGCGAAATCCCCGACTTCGACCGCGTGATTGTGGAAACCACCGGCCTGGCCGATCCGGCGCCCGTGGTGCAAACCATGTTCAGCGACACGGTGCTGGCCACGCAATACCGGTTCGACGGCATTGTCACCTTAGTCGATGCCGTCAATGGCCCGGCGCAGATCAAAACACATGCGGAAGCGAAAAAGCAGATTGCACTGGCCGATCGAATTCTCATCAGCAAGACCGATCTCGCGACGCCCAACGCGGTGGCCGAGCTAGAAGCACAGATCGCGGCGATCAATCCGCAAGCAGGCCTGGTGCATGTCATGAATGGCGAACTCGACCCTGCATCGATTTGCGGGCTCGGCCTCACCAGCGCGAAAGCCGGTCCCGCCACCCTGCGTTTTCTCGGTGAGGGCGGCAAAACCCCGCCGGTCGGCGGCTACCTGAGCGAACGATCGGCAGTGCACCACGATGAGGGAATCGCGACTTTATCGCTGCGTTTCGAGAAACCGTTTACCTGGCCGATATTTACGGCTGCGGCGGAGCTGCTGACATCGATGCGGGGGCCGGATCTATTGCGCGTCAAAGGCATCGTCAACGTCGACGGTGCGCCAGTGCTGGTGCAAGCGGTGCAACATATTTTCCATGAACCGGTCAAGCTGGATCGCTGGCCCAGCGACGATACCGACACCCGGCTGGTTTTTATTACGCGCAACATGCGCGCCGAGGTGATTCGCGGTTTGTTTGCGGCAGTCATCGCCATCGGCGATGCAGGGCCCGAAAGCTAGAGCAAACGCTAAACGCTGATTAAGGCGCCGTCAGAATGGGTGTGGCGGGATGTTGTGTTGCGGGAAGTAAAGGGAGGTGGCCGCAGGCTGCCGGAATGACATGGACGCAACACAACATCCCGCCACACCCACTCTGATGGGCGCCTTAATCAGCATTGCCCTAAAGATCATCTCAGGGGCGTAATCGCCTCAACCCCGATCTCGATGCGCAACGGCGCATCCTCATTGCTGCCCAATTCCAAGCCATGGATATGCTGCAATATATAGCGCGATGTCGCGCGTCCGATGCGAAAACGCTCCTCCGGCGAGATCGCCGTCAGCATTTTGAGCAGATCATCCTCTATCACAATGAAAATATCCCGGCTGAGCCGCTTATGCGGATCACTCTCGACAGCGATGCGTTTAAAAAACCGCAGGACGCCCTTTTTCACGACCTGCCGATCGAATCCGGCAAAGGCGCCTGCAATATAAGCATCGGCCCATTTTGAAAAATCGAACATGCGCTTCCTATAAAACCCGCATTGGAACAGAATCCAGAACCCATTTCATCAATGGACGTTGGAGTTTATCATCTGCCAGCAGGCGATGATTTCAGTCCTTACGGTTATATAAAATAGGCAGACAGCAGGCATTGCGCCATCATTACGATAAAAATCTCATAATATTGGATAGCGCTCGAACGCAGCAGACGGCATAATCGCCTCACTATGGATTCCAAAACACGCACCGAATATCTCCAGGAACGGCGCAATGAACGCCTAGGCGAACATGCGGTGATT
Source organism: Herbaspirillum sp. (assembly GCA_035568435.1). GTDB lineage: Bacteria > Pseudomonadota > Gammaproteobacteria > Burkholderiales > Burkholderiaceae_D > Herbaspirillum. The sequence goes on from DATMOE010000196.1 coordinate 2,430, forward strand.
CTCCTGCACGGTTTGTGCGGCTCTGTGCTGGAACTCGGCACGATTCCTAAAGCACTGAAAAAAATCAAGTGCACCGTCGTCGTCATGAATGTTCCGAACTACTCCGCGGCATTAATCGAGCCCGGGGTTACCCCCAACTGGACCGATTGGTGCGCCGCCGTTGAAAGCAAGGTTCTGCGATTAAAGGAAGAATTCAAAACCGTCTCGATCTGCGGCCTCAGCATGGGGGCCACACTGGCGCTGGCGGTGGCCGCGCGCAGCACTGAATTGCTGAGCATCGTCCTGCTGTCACCGGTGCTGCATTACGACGGCTGGTCGATCCCCTGGTATCACAAGCTGATGCGCATTCCCTACTGCTTCGGCTACCGCAACTGGACCTATAAAGAGAGCGACCCTTACGGCATCAAGAATATCGACATGCGGCGGCGCGTCGCCAGCGCATTACAAAAAGACGGCGTGGCAGCGGTAGGCGCTAGCGCAATTCCGGCCAGGCAACTCTGGGCGGCGCAGAACTTAATGCACTTTGTGCGCCAGACTTTGCCGTTGGTCAGCGCCAATACACTGATCATCCATTCGATCGACGATGAAACCGCTTCGCCGAAGAATGCCGAATTGATCTTGCAGGATATCCGCGCCGAAGTCCGCAAAATAATATGGCTGGGCGATTGCTACCACATCATCACCGTCGATAACGAGCGTGAAATCGTCACCAATGAAGCCCTTCAATTCCTGAAGCGGAATATAGAGACGCGCGGCAACAATCTTTCCCTCAGAGACCTGGCGCACAGATCGGCGCTAAAAGATCGACGCGAAAGAGTGGAATAAAAATGCCCTCATTGATCAAACTTAAAAACGCCAGGCGCTGGAGACCGGGCGGCATGCGTCCAGTGGCCATCTGTGCGATCGGTTTCCTGGCGGCCTTCGCTTTGCGCCAATTGCTTGCGCCTTTTCTGGACGAATCGCTTTCGATGCTGTTTTTTACGATCAACTGCATCGTGATGTGTTATCTGTACGGCTTCGTCTATTCATTGGTGCTGTTATGCATCAGCATTCCGACGGCGATATTTTTCTTCCGTAAGCCCTTTTATACCGTGACCGCTCCGACCACCTCGGATATGTACTTGATTCTGATCTATACCGCCATCATCATGCTGACCACGTTTATTATCGAATGGCTGCAAAGGGAACGATACGCAGCGGTGTTGCAGCAACGCGTATCGGAAACCCGCTACAAATTATTGATCGAATCGGATCAGGCCCGAAGAGCCGAATATGCAGAACAATTTGCCGCCAGCAACGCATTAAACGCTGAGCCGCAAAGCAAGTAATACGAGTAAGGCAACGCTGATGAAGCGCCATGGGCGGGCTGTGGCGGAGGCGGCTGTTGTACTCCGTTCGTGTCATTCCGGCGGCCTGCGGCCCCCTCCCTTCTTTACCTCACTGCGCACAACATCCGCCTCCGCCACAGCCCGCCCATGGCGCTTCATCAACGTTGCCTTAAGCTTAGTTAACCACGCTCTGTTCCAGCGCAAAACGAATCAGATCGGCCTGCCCTTCAATACCCAATTTGCGCTTGATATTCCAGCGATGCGTCTCGACCGTCCGAAAACTGAGCCCGAGATCGCGTGCAATGTGCTTGTTCGATTTTCCGGTGGCGATGCGCTGCAGTATTTCCTGCTCGCGCGGCGTCAATATCGATGCCGGCGCCCACTGTTTCGACAATCCCTCGCTGTAATAACTGCCGCCCGACATGACTGTATAAATAGCGCTGATGATATCGGTGGCCGGCGCATCCTTGAGTACATAACCGCGCGCGCCGGCCTGCATGGTTTGCCGCACGTATTCCGCCTTGTCGTGCATGCTTAATATGAGCACCGCGAGCTCTGGATACAAAGCCGTCAATTGCGCCGTCAATTCAATCCCGTTCATGCCGCCCAGATTGATATCCATCAGCACCAGATGAATGTTCTTCCTGGCGGCATGCTCCAGCGCTTGCGCGGCGCAATCGGCCTCGGCGACTACCGCAAAATTGGGCACCGTTTCCAGCCTGGCCCGCAACCCGTCGCGTACCAGCGGATGGTCGTCGACCAGGAGAATATGAATAATGTCAGGGTTGAACATGGTGGCACTCAAATATTGGCAATAGTGGCAATGACGGTAGTGCCGTCGGCCGAGGAGAGAACGTCGAGCTTGCCGCCGATCGACTCAAGCCGCTCATGCATATTGCGCAAGCCGATACCGTGCTTCGGATTTTGCGCCACGCCAGCGATATCGAAACCTTTGCCGTTATCGCGGATCCTCAGCGTCACCGTATGGGCGCTACAGTGCAGGCTGACTTTAACCGCCGTCGCAAATGCATGGCGTTTAACGTTGGTCAACGCTTCCTGCGCGATACGGAACAATACGGTATTGCTGACGGCGTTTAAATGCTCGGTGGTACCGATGCTTTCGAACGTATCCGTGATGACCGCAATGCCGGCAAACTCGTGCGTCAAATGCGCCAGCGCCGCGGCCAAGCCCAGATCGTCCAACAAAGCCGGACGCAAATCGTGCGAGATTCGTCTAACTTCGCCCAAGGCATCGTTCAATTGTGTTGCCGCACGCCCGAATGAGGCATTCGCCGCTGCCGAAGCCTCCGGCGTCAGCACATTGGCCAACTTGGCGATACCGGACTCGATCTGCAATTTGACCGACACCAATAATTGACTGATGCCATCATGCAAATCGCGCGACAAACGGGCCCGCTCATCTTCCTGCGATCGCACCACCCGCTGCGCGAGCACCTTGAGTTTCGCATCGGCCACACGCGATTCGCTCACGTTCAATGCCAGTCCAGTGAGCGTAATAATCAGGGAAGCCGCAATCGCGATACCGGTAATCCAAAGCATGGTGGTATCGATATTGCCGGCAATCTGCGTATCCATCTTGGCCAGCGCCCCATCGACATCATCCAGATACAAGGCCGCGCCCACCATCCAGCCCCAGCGCGCCAACGGCACGACATAGCCGAGCTTGGGCGTTACCTTGCCGGTCGGCGGCTTTTCCCATAGATAACTCTCGAAACCGCCGCCCGCTTTGGCGCGCGCCAGCAAGCGCTGGATCGGCACACTGCCCCCAACTTCCATATTTGACAGATCGCGTCCCACCAGATACGGCTGACGCGGATGCATCAAACTGGTGCCCTGCTGATCGTAGATGAAAATATAGCCGTCGTCTTCGCCGTAATCCAACTTGAAAAGAATCTCTTTCGCTGCCGCCAACGTCGCGGGATCGTTTTTGCCGGAATCGTAAAGAGGGGCGATGGCATGCATGGCCAGCGTTACATAATGATGTAATTCTTCCTTTTTGGACGCCAGATAAGCCGCCTCAACGGTGGCCCGATATTGTTTGGCAAGAATATCGGCCTGATAGTGCACCGCAAACACGATCGCACACAACGCCACGATAAGAGGCGCAATTGCCAGCATAATGATTTTTTGTCGCAGCTTCATGCTTCGGGCGTGCCATAAATAGATAAGGGCAGGAAGTGGCTTCAAGGGCCATTGCAGCCGCTTTTATCCTGATGGCCGCAATCTACCACAGGATGTTATTTTCAACACGAGACCGTCCCTCATTTCCGCAAAATATGACACGCTTTCCGCCTCTGGCAGGCCATTTATGCGTAGCAATACGTAAGCGCCGTTTTAATTTGACTTCTCTATTTCGAATCGATAGGATCATGCCGGTATTGCGTCAGGGGGCAATCAGAATCATTCCGGCTGGACGCGCAGAAAACCAAGATTTGTGCTTTGAATAACAAAAAAAATAAATGCTTTGAAGCATAGTTCACACGCAGAGGAGACACACTTGAACAAGACTAATCACGACGGTGGGCGGCGCGCGCTGCTGAAATCGCTAGGCGTAGCAGGCGCCGGCACCGTCGCTGCAGCCATGCTCCCGTTATCGCGGGCGAACGCGGCCGGAGCAACGCCAATTTCCGCTTCGACTTCCGGCTCATCCAACGGCAACCAACCAGTCTACGCAGAAGAATACTGGGCTCAGAAAAATGGCGTAAAGCTATGGGTCTACCGCAAAAACACCACGCCTGAGGGTGCACCGAAAGCCGTACTCTTTCTGGTCCACGGCTCCTCCTACTCTTCCAAAACCATGTACGACCTGCAAGTCCCGAATCGGATCAACTATTCGATGATGGACTATTTTGCGCGTCTGGGTTTCGACGTATGGACCATGGATCATGAAGGCTACGGCCATTCAGACCGTACTGCGAGCTTCTCCGATATCGCCAGCGGCGTGGATGACTTGAAGGCCGCAATGGCCATCGTCACCAAGGTCACAGGGCAACGCCAGGTAGCCCTCTTCGGCCAATCATCGGGCTCGTTGCGCGCCGCCGCCTTCACCATGGCGAACCCGGATCAAGTCTCGAGTCTGATCCTGGACGCATTCGTCTACACCGGCAAAGGTTCGCCCGCGCTGGCAAAACGCCGCAAGATGCTGCCTAATCTGCTCAAAAGCAATGTCCGCAAAGTCGATGCAGCGTTCTACAGCGCCGTTTTCACCCGCGACGAAGTCGGCGCGGCAGAACCGATGATCAGCGATATGGTCACCGAAGCAGAACTGAAATACGGCGACACGGTGCCTAACGGCACCTACGTCGATATGGTCACCAAGCTGCCGGTGGTGGATGCCGCCAAAATCAAATGCCCGGTCTTGATTATTCGCGGCCAGAGCGACGGCATCGCGCTCGACGCCGACATCATCGATTTCTACTCGCAATTGCCGCACCCGGACAAGCAGATGGTCAAGCTCGCCGGCCTGGCGCACACCGCCATGCTCGGCGTGAACCGTGAGCGATTCTTATGGGCGGTGCAGGCTTTCCTGACACTGCCGCCGGCCATCGACATCTACGGCAAAAATCATCCAGCCAAAGCATAAACCTTGTAAACCTTACCCAAGCACCGTTGTATCAACGAATCGATGAGCGCCCGCCGTTCTCTGCTTTAAAACAGCGCACACCGGTTCTTCCATTTTTTTATACCCAGTCAAAACAAAGAGAAAGAAGACAAATGGACAATAACCGTCGCAATCTATTGAAGGTCAGTGCTTCCGCAGCAGTCGGCGGCATCTTGATGGGCACGCAAGGCTTGGCCTCGGCGCAAACCGCCAACAGTGGCGCAGAAATCAAATCGGTACCGCCGCTGGTCGGCTCGACCGGGATTCGTCTGTCAACCGTACTTCTGAGCAAGAACGGCAAGCCAACCGTCGTCGTCGTCACTGACGATGGCCGCCTGATCGACATCAAAGCTGCGGCACATCAGCAAAAAGTCAAACTGAGCTTCGACCCCAGCACCGTCCTGAACCTGATCGCCAGCGGCGATGCCGGTCTGGCGCAAGTCACCGCCATCGCAGCGCATGCGGCGGCGCATCAAAAAAACTTGCCGGTATTGGCCGATGCCCAATTCCTGTCGCCGATTCCACGCCCTGACCGCAACATCTACTGCGTCGGCTGGAATTATCTGGATCACTTCGAAGAAGGCAAAGCCAATCGCCAAGATACCGTGGTCGAAAAACTGCCGGATCATCCGGTCTTCTTCACCAAGGCCACCCATACCATGAACAGCCCGTTCGGCACGATCATGCACGACACGTCTTACACCAACATGGTCGACTGGGAAGCCGAACTGGCCGTGATCATCGGCAAAGGCGGCACGAATATTCCTGAAGAAGCCGCCATGGACTACGTCTACGGCTACTCGGTCTACAACGACACCACAGCACGCGACGTGCAGCAAAAACTGCATGGCGGCCAATGGTTCAAGGGCAAGAGCTTGAACGGCCACGGTCCGATGGGTCCATGGATCGTGACTGCCGGCGGCGTCAAGCTGGATAAAGACCTGCGCATCATGAGCCGCGTCAACGGCGTTGAAAAACAAAACGCCAGCTACATGCAAATGTATTTCAAGATCCCCCGCATCATCGCAGAACTGTCGCGCGGCCTGACCTTGGAACCGGGCGACATCATCGCCACCGGCACACCGTCCGGCGTCGGTTTCGCTCGCAAACCGCAGGAATTCCTGCATCCGGGCGATATCATGGAAACCGAAATCACCGGTATCGGCATCATCCGTAATAAAATCCAGGAAGGCACGCTCTAATCTGCGTATCCATCGAAGGTCTTGGCTGCTATCGGCCAAGACCTTCGATTGATTTGATTTGATTTGATTTGACTTAACGTCACGTCCTTTCGCCGTTCGACCGCAGTTCTATTCTCGCCAATCTAATTAATCCTTAAGGAGTCGCCATGTGGGCTTTGCTTTTACTGCCTTTCATCGGCTTGCTGTATTTGCCGTTCTACAACTTTGAGGCGCCGACGCTATTCGGCTTCCCCTTCTTTTACTGGTATCAACTGGCGTGGGTTCCGCTGACCTCGCTGATCATCTGGATTGTGTACCGTCACAATGCACGCAAGGGAGACGAATAATGCCTACTGAAATCAACTGGACGGCACTCAGTGTCTTCGTCTTTTTCTTCTTGCTGGTGACGGTAATGGGCTTTGCCGCATCGCGCTGGAAGAGCGGCAATGCAAACCAGGGCGAGAAGAGTCTCGACGAATGGGGCCTGGGCGGACGTCAATTCGGCACCTGGATCACCTGGTTCCTGGTCGGCGGCGACTTTTACACCGCTTACACCGTGATCGCCGTGCCGGCGCTGGTATATGCCCTCGGCGCTTATGGTTTCTTCGCGCTGCCGTACACGATCCTGGTCTATCCGATCGTCTTCGTCATCATGCCGAAACTGTGGAAGGCCGCGCACAAAGCGGGTCACGTCACAGCAGCCGACGTGGTATATGGCCGTTACAATTCACGTCCGCTTGAGTTCGCCGTCGCACTCACCGGCGTGCTCGCCGTCATGCCGTACATCGCGCTGCAACTGGTCGGTATGCAAGTAGTGATCAAGGCGCTCGGTCTGGGCGGTGAATTCCCGCTGGCTGCCGCTTTCGTGATTCTGGCGCTCTATACCTACTCTGCAGGTCTGCGCGCACCGGCACTGATCGCCTTCGTCAAAGATTTGATGATCTACATCGTGGTGCTGGTAGCAGTCGTGATGGTGCCGATGAAACTGGGCGGTTACGCACACGTCTTCTCAGCAGCAAGCGAGGCATTCGCAATCAAAGGCGGCGCCACCGGACTGACACTGAAATCGGCGCAAATCCTGCCGTTCGCCACCTTGGCGATAGGCTCCGCACTGGCCGCGTTCATGTATCCGCACACACTGACCGGTATTTTTGCCGCGAAAAGCGCTGACACCATTCGCAAGAATGCCGTCTTCCTGCCTGCGTACACGGTACTGCTCGGTCTGATCGCCCTGCTCGGCTTCATGGCATACGGCGCCAACCTGCACATCACCAACAACAACGATGTCGTGCCGGCGCTGTTCAACGCCTTGTTCCCAAGCTGGTTCAGTGGATTCGCTTTCGCTGCCATCGCCATTGGCGCACTGGTGCCTGCTGCCGTGATGTCGATCGGTGCGGCCAATCTCTTTACCCGCAACTTCTGGAAGCCTTACGTCAACCCGAGCGTTACTGCGGCCGGTGAAGCGAAAGTTGCTAAAACAGTCTCCTTGCTGGTAAAAGTCGGCGCGCTGCTCATCATTCTGTTCCTGCCGACCAAGTTCGCGCTCGATCTGCAATTGCTGGGCGGCGTCTGGAT
>DATMOE010000197.1:0-4245 GCA_035568435.1 Herbaspirillum sp.
GATCACGCCGGCGCCCAAAAAGCCTATGCCGGACACCACATAGGAAGCGATTCGGGTCGCCCCTTGCGGATCGGATTCAAACGCCGCCACCATCACGAACAGCGCAGCGCCCATCGACACCAGGGTGTTGGTGCGCAGGCCTGCCATGCGCTGACGCAACTGACGTTCGGCGCCAATCAAGGCGCCAAGTGTGAGCGCGAGCAGAATCCGTACTAAAAATATTTGCCATTCCATTATCAACACCTCACCATCAAGTCGCCATGCGTCGCAAAGCTGCGCATGGACAACTCGCTTAGTCCTGACTGACGCGACTAAATGCGCGCACGGGCAGAAGACTAAAAATTAATTAAAAGGGATGGGAGTATGCGATGGTGATGAAGATCACCGGGATAATGCGATACTACAGCGCGGCAATTCGCAGGCTGTAGCGGAGGGAGGTCTGCTAGTGCTGAAGCGAACTGAGCCGGGCTGTTTGCCCACCCACGTAACAACTAGAACAACTGTCCAAGATCGGACCTCCATGAAATGCAATGTGCCAAATATTAGGTATCGCTTATTAGCCTGTCAAGTAAAAAACCGATTGCACACGTAGAATTTCGATAGTGTTGCCAACATCCCCTCCTGGGGGATATCATTAAAAAATGACTAAACACACATCCCATCCCGCAATCATCACGCGCCTCAAGCGCGCCCAAGGTCACCTGAAAAGCATCATTGACATGCTGGAGGGGGATCGCACTTGCCTGGAAATTGCGCAACAACTGCAGGCCGTGGAAAAGGCCATCACCAATGCGAAAAAGGTATTGGTGCACGACCATATCGATCATTGCCTTGAGCATGTAGTGAAGAACGGTGCGCGCAACGCAGACGACACCGTCCGCGAATTCAAGGACATTACCAAATATTTATAGAAAATCAATTCCGTCTGGATTAGCCAGACCGCGAACGCCAACGCGGTGAAGCAACGCGCCATCTGTATCGCCATCGTAGAAACTGAGCATTGCGGCCAGAAAGATTTCCTGACCCGGACTCGTCACGTCGATTGCATCCTTTATGTGCGATACATTCAGACGCAGGTCCCATTTACTAGCGGCTTGCTCCAAACTGGACTGACTCCGCTCAGGTAAACATCTCTAGCCAAAAATGTCTGCTTGAGCGGGGTCAGTCCATCATCGAGCTCAGCGATCCACAGATAAACGACGGGTCACTTTTTCGCAATCGTCAACAGCGTCGAACGGCGTCCTGCGTTGGCTGTCGGCCGACCATCCATCCGCGACTATTTAATACGCAAACTACAATTCCAGCCAAGTATTTATATAAGTTTCGCCAAACTAGAGACTAGTCGGGACAAGCCTAAAAAACCATAGAAATGGCAAGCAACTTTAAGGCAGAATCGAATTAAGCCATTCAAAGCGACGAGCGCAGCCCACGCAATAATGCTCAACAAATGTTGATATAGCTGGATAGTGATTTTTCCGGATACCAAAAAATCCAGGAAATGCAAATCCTGACAAGTCAATGGTTTGATAAGGAATTATTTCATGAGCAAAGCATTAGACGGCATTAAGATTATCGATTTTACCCACGTACAGGCCGGACCTGCCTGCGCGCAGAACAATCGTCGAAGTAGAGCATAAGTGTGTGGTAAGTACCTGACGGTTGGAAGCCCAGTCAAGATGTCAGCAAGCAAGGTCGATATTACTGCATCACCTTTACTGGGCGAACATACAGACGATATTTTGTCTGAGCTTGGATATGAAACTGAGCAAATCTCTTCACTTCACACTGCCGCGGTTGTATAAACACAGAAATATCCGCCCATTGACCCTTGCCAGGTCTATCGTCGCGGAGGGTCTGGGCTCTGCAATGTTGCTGGCGGTGGTCGTCGGTTCGGGCATCACGGCCGAGCGTCTGGCCAGCGGCAACGGCGCGCTGGCTTTGCTGGCCAATGCGATCGCTTCCGGCGCCGGCCTGGCGGCGCTGATCCTGATGTTCGGTGCGATTTCCGGCGCCCATTTCAATCCGGTTGTCAGCCTTTCCGAAGCATGGCAAGGGAACATGCCGGTGCCCGAGGTGGCAGCCTACATAGCAGTTCAGGTGGCCGGCGCCTTCGCGGGCGTGGCTGCCGCCCACCTGATGTTCGGCGATCCCGTGTTCTTCGCTTCGCAGCATGCCCGCACCGGTCCGGCCCAGTGGTGGAGCGAGTTTGTCGCTACCTTCGGCCTGATCGCCGTCAAAATCGGCGTGTCCCGCAGCCGTCCCGGCGCGACGCCGTTCGCCGTGGCTGCCTACATCACGGCCGCCTACTGGTTCACGTCGTCGACCTCGTTTGCCAACCCGGCCGAGACGTTGGCGCTCAGCGCCACCAATACCTTTACCGGCATCCGGCCCGTCGACGCGCCCGGCTTCATCATCGCGCAGCTGGCCGGTGCCGGCGCCGCAACCCTGCTGCTATGCTGGCTTTACCCTCAATCGCAGGATACTTCCAATGGCTAATGATTTGACGAACCTGCCGAGCGTCAGATGGCGGAGCTCAACAAGGTGATCGGAAATATCTGGCCGTCAAGCCGTAGCGGTCACTTGCATCAGCTCGGCAACCGCTTGTCGGACCTGCGAGTCGAGTGCGCTTCTGGACTGGCTCACTTCCTGCTCCGCGATGCTGCGTCTCAGCGGTGGGCAATGGCCGGCCATAGTGGTAATCGACATTTGTTTTGCCATCAAACTGGAATACAAGACTGAAGCGATGAGGCTGGTACGTAACGGCCAGAGTATTGCGGCGGTCGCCAGAATATTAGGAATCGCGGATCAAACGTTACACAATTGGTTGAAAGCGGATGATCGAGGGAACTTGGCCGGTGCAACGAGCAAGCCCGTCAGTGCCGACCAGTCTTGCTGACCAGCAACCTTACCAATTTTGTGGTTCTATTATTTTTATCAGGCATGATATTATAAGTCATGGCTGATGAAAAAACTGTAGATGAAACACATCATATATCGGGTAAGCGTGGCAACGGACAATTGCGTAGAGAGATTTGGGTAGACAAGAAAGGCCGCGTTACTCGTTACAACCTTGCCTATATCAATCATGCGCTTCATCGCGGAGATAACGGTCGAGTAGTTGGCTACGATAACCAGCATGGTTCCCACCACCGCCACTATTTTGGCGAAGTTGCCGCCGTCGACTTTATTAGTTTCGAGAAAATAGAAGATGCCTTCGAAGCAGATTGGATTGCATTAAGGAGTACAAAATGAGTACATTGATTTTAAAGACCGCCAATGAAGATGGCTTCTTCAAGCGCGGTAAACGGCTGGCAAAACTGGCAGACGCAGCCAAAACGATACCCCAAGAACTCGTCATTAGCTTCGAGGAACCAGGTGATCTATTAAGGCTGCTGACGGCAGCCCGTCTCGATTTATTCCGCGCCATTAAAGAACATCCAGATTCGATTACCAGTATAGCCAAGCGTTTGCATCGCGATCGTAGTGCCGTCAAACGCGACGTCGATCAACTTGCAGAGGCAGGACTTGTTCTGATTGAACAACAGATACACCCAGGCCATGGCCAAATGAAACAAGTTAGGGTGGCGGCTACTGAATTTCGGTTAGAAGCTCAGCTCGCATAGCTGGATAACAGTCACGGGGCATTTCGTCCGCGCCTGAACGCAAAAAAACCGTTAAAAGCCTAAGCTGATAACGGTTTTTGATGTTTGGTTGCGGGGGCAGGATTTGAACCTACGACCTTCGGGTTATGAGGCCGAATTTCTGACTTTCGCCCTTTATAAAACAATGACTTAGCGATGCCCGTTGCTTTGTTTATGTTGATGAATGCTGGGGAGTGCTTTTAGAACTCGCACAAATGTCGCGCAGTCCGGACACAAAAAGTCGCGCAAACTATTTTAGATAGTTGCTTAACTCATAAGCGCTTGCAATACATTGGATGTGGAACCTGCCAATTACCTAAGAATATTTAGCCGGCGAGTGCGGTGCGAGTGCAATCGCCAAAGCATTCAATTTGGCACCATATCTTTCTTGAAAAGCTGATGACGTTCGATAACCGCCACGAAAGCTGTATCGCCGCGATGACTGAGCGTGTGGATATGACGCGCGACCAGCTCTTTGCCGGTGCCGGTTTCGCCAACGATCAGCGCGGTGGCTTCGCTGGGCGCGATACGCTTGATCTAATCCTGCAAGTGCAGCGACTGCGGATCGGAAAAAACGAAAGCCGTGGCGCGCACCAGCAAACTC
>DATMOE010000198.1:0-12457 GCA_035568435.1 Herbaspirillum sp.
CGGGCCATGCTTGTGCACGCCGCGGCCGACGCAGCAGACCGTTTGCTGCGTTTGCAACAAGCTGCGTCGTTGCATGCATCGACGCTGCAAAGCGCCCCGGAAGTGCCGCCGCAAACAGAGCAATTACAGCAAGAACAGCAAGCACAGCAAGCAACATCATCCAAGCCCGGCCGTTCGGCCAAACCGGCTTCGCCTGTGCCTGCAAGCCCCGAACAATTATCGCAATGGCTGGATTTACTGGCGCAACTGGAAGCCGCGCTGGAACAGGGCGCATTACAAGCAGCCAGCGAAGCAGAGCGCGCCCTGCGCGCTTATGACGTGCGTGCTCTCAAACCGACGGCAGAAGCGGCATCCAGGCTCAATGCTGCCTACGCGGCCCTGCATCATTTGCAAGGTTGGGCGCGCTGGGGCGGCAATATTTCACGCGAAGAGTTATTGCAGGCTGCGCTGGCGCTGCCGGAGCAGGCACTGCCGGTGCCGGAACTGGTGCAGAAAATCGGTGGATTGCGCGCGCGCTGGAAGCTGTTATCCGTTTCGGCAGGACAAGCGCCACAGGCCTTGTGGGTGGATTTCGATGCCGCCTGCACCGCGGCTTATGCGCCGGCTGCGGCCCAGTTCGAGCAGCAAGACCGGGAGCGCCAGGAAAACCGCGTACTGGCCGAAGCATTGATCGCAGAAATTGCGCAGTTCGTGCGCGAGCAGGGCGCGATGATCGCCGAACTTACTGTTACTGCGGCATCCGAAGCAACATCGGATGTCTTAGAGAGCGACGCCGCACCCCAGCCGGGCTGGAAACAACTCGCGCAATTCGAAGCAGGGATGCGTCAGGCCTGGCAGCGCCTGGGACCGCTCGGCCACAAGGAAAAACGCGTGCTGGAACGCACCTTCAATACGGCGATGAAAGCAGTGCAGACACCATTGCGCGACCGTCAGAAAATTGAAATCGAGGCGCGTGAAGCATTGATTGCGCAAGTTGCCAGCCTGGCAGCCGACGACCGTCAGGCGCTCGATACATTGCGCCGAATCCAGGCGCAATGGCAGCAACGGGCGCAGGGCGTGCCATTGACGCGCAAGGACGAACAAGCTTTATGGCATGCATTTCGCACGGCTTGCGATGCCGTGTTCGCGCAACGCAAGGAAGTGGCGCTGAATCAAGATGCGCAGCGGCAGTCACACCTGCAAGAAAAAGAAGCGGTGTGTGCGCAACTGGAACAAGCTGTGGCCGACGCCAGCGCTCCGGCATTCGATGCAAGCGCCGTGCAAGCGTCTTTGCAACAGGCCAAAGCAGCATGGTCGCGTATCGGACCGGTGCCGCGTGCAACAGAGCGTGCGATCGAAAAGCGCTTTCGCGATGCGGCCGGCACGCTGCAACGTTTGCTGCAAACCGCGCAGGATCATGCTGCCGCTGAGGCAGCGGCAGCCGAGGCAGCGCAGATCGATGAACGGCTGGCGATGTGTTTTGCGCTGGACGCTGTTCTCACGCAAGGCGGACTGGCGGCCGAGGATGCCGATGCCTGGCGCACGCGTTGGCAAGCTGCGCCGCGTCTGACGCATGCGGCGCGTGCGTTGGAACAAGTATTGACGCAGCGTTTTGAAACGGCGCTGGCCGGTATCGGCAGCAACGTTGTCGGTGAGGCTTATTTGCAGCATCTGCAGCAACAACGCGCACGTTTCGATGACACATTACTGGAAGTCGAGATTGCGCTCGGCCTGGACAGCCCGCCGGAGCTGGCGCGGCAACGCATGCAATTACAAGTCGCCTTATTGCAGTCTTCGCTGAAAGCGGGTGCGGCAAGTTTGAGCCCTCAGCAGCAATTGGCGCGCTTGTGCGCGCTGCCGGCATTGGCAGATCAGGCAACGCTGAGACGCCTCGGCAATGTTGTGCGGCAGAGCATGCAGCACTGAATGACAACAACAAATTGACCGCAATAAATTGACAGCAACAACTAACTTCCCCGGCGATTCATTGAAAAAATATTTACTGCCGTGTGTGCCGGCGCTATTCGTTTTAATCTGGAGCACCGGTTTCATCGTCGCCAAATTCGGCTTGCCTTACGCGCCGCCATTGACCTTCCTGCTGTTGCGTTTTATCGGCGTGCTGGTGTTTCTGCTGCCGCTGGTTTTGATTTTTCGCACCGGCTGGCCGGCCGGAAAAATCGGGCATATTGCCGTGGCGGGGATTCTGATGCAAGCCGGTTATGTGGGCGGTGTGTGGTGTGCAATCGCGCTTGGCATGCCGGCCGGTTTATCGGCGCTGATCGTGGGCATGCAGCCGATCCTGACGGCGTTTGCGGCGTCCTTTGTCGGCGAGTCGGTGCAGCGTAAGCAATGGATCGGTCTGGTGCTGGGTTTGTGCGGCGTGGGATTGGTGGTCGCCAGCAAGATTTCATTGATCGGCCTGTCTTGGCAAAGCATCGGCTGTAGCGTGATTGCGTTGCTGTCGATTACCACAGGCACGTTGTATCAAAAGCGCTTTTGTCCCCACTTCGATTTGCGTACGGGTATCGTCGTGCAGTTTTCCGCATCGGTATTAGTCATGCTGCCGTTGGCGATCTGGATCGAACATCTCGATTTGTCGCTGACAAGCGTGCATTGGACCCCTAATTTTATCGGCGCGTTATTGTGGTCGGTGCTGGCACTATCGATTGGCGCCAGCTTTCTGCTGTTTATGTTGATACGTCACAGTGCTGCGACCCGCGTTACCGGTTTGATGTACATGACGCCACCGACTACGGCGGTGATGGCGTGGCTGATGTTTGGCGAGGCTTTTTCGTTGACCGGTGCGCTCGGTATGGCCGTGGCAGTGATCGGTGTGGCGTTTGTGGTGCGGAAATGAAATGGTAAATGCGATTAAAATGCAGCTCGGGCGATGTCCGCAGATTGATTTATTGATTTTTAAGATCGGACGATTGTTGATTTTAAATCAATATTTCAAAAAAGGAAATGACAACAATCATCGCCGTGGTTTTAAATAGATTTTTGTTTAATTTAAGGCGCTAAGCCACTAATTCCCTTGTGGTTTTTAGTGATTTTGCTACACTCGCTATAGTTTAAGAACCGGGTAAGGGGAGCCGCTGATGATGAAATCTGCGCTGGCAATTATTTCTTCACTATGTTTTGTTGTCAGTATCTCTCACGCAGAGGTGAATTCTGCGGCCCCCGAGCCGCATGAAACAGTTGTTGCCCAAAAGATTGTTGCTAAAAAGCAGGTCAGGCACGGTAAACACGTCGTCGCCAAGGCCGCTCCCAAAGAGGCGCCTGTCAGCAGCCTCAATAAAAACGAAAAATTAGTCAAGCAAACGGTCCTAGCCCACGGCAAACGCCATGTGGTCTATCACCGCGTTGCCATTGCGCCTACAGCGCCGGCAGTGCCACCGGTGGTATCGGAGGGGGAACTGGCAGGCTTGAATCTGACGCGCGATCCATTGGCCTTGAAATCCAACGTCGCCTATGTAATGGATCAGGCCAGCTCGAAAGTTTTGTTTGAAAAGAATGCCGACGTGGCGTTGCCGATCGCCTCTCTTACCAAGCTGATGACAGCGACAGTGGTAGTGGAAGCGCATCAGAACATGAGCGAAATACTGGAAGTCACCGATGCGGATGTCGATCGTGAAAAATTCAGCACATCGCGTTTGCGTGTCGGTTCGAAATTGTCGCGCGACGATATGCTGCATATTGCGTTGATGGCCTCGGAAAACCGCGCTGCATCGGCATTGGGGCGGAATTATCCAGGCGGCCTGCCGGCGTTTGTCGCGGCGATGAATGCCAAAGCCAAATCGCTGGGAATGGACCACACGCATTACAACGATTCGACCGGTTTATCCAAAACCAATGTGGCAAGCGCAAGCGATCTGGCCAAATTGGTGGTGGCTGCTTATCAATATCCGATCATTCGCCATTATTCGACCGACACCAAATATTTAGTCGAACCCAGCAGCCATTCAACGATGCAATACGGTAGCTCCAACCCGCGCTTGACCTTGAATAAGGATTGGGATCTCGGCTTGCAAAAAACCGGTTTCATCAATGAAGCCGGCCATTGCCTGGTGCTGCAGACTCGCATCGACGGCCGTGCTGTGGTGATGGTTTTCCTTGATGCCATAGGCAAGTATTCGCATGTCGCCGATGCAATGCGGATGCGTCACTGGCTGGCCAGCCGCCCCGAACAACAAAATCTGACGCGTTTGGTCAGCAAAACCGATAGCCAGGGTTAAGCGCAGGCCTTAATTTCGCAACAAAGTCTCAAGGCGCTGCCGACGGCAGGTAACCCAGCGCCAGCGAAATTTGATTGGCAGTCTGCATCAGATCTTCCGTCCATTCTTCCTGCAAGCGATCGGCCGGTGCTGAAATCGAGAGCCCGGCGATCAATCTACCCGAATCATCGCGAATGCCTGCGGCCATGCAGCGCACGCCCAATTCCAACTCTTCATTGTCCCGCGCATAGCCCGATGCGCGTACCGAACTCAATTCGCGTTCCAGTCTGGTCAAATCCGTAATCGAATTTTTGTTATGTCCCGCCAACCCGGTACGGGTGGCATAGGCGCGTACCGCCTTGGGCTCGTCGATCGATAAAAATAATTTGCCGGTGGACGTCAGATGCAGCGGCGCACGACCGCCGATGGCGCGCACCACCTGCATGCCGGAACGCTCGGAGAAGGCGCGGTCGATATACACGATCTCGTCGCTTTGACGTACCGACAGATTCACTGTCTGATGGGTTTTACGGTGCAGGGCGCGCATGAAATCGATGGCCGCTTCGCGCACGCTCAAGCGGCTTTTCACAATATTGCCCAATTCCAGCAGGCGCATGCCCAAGCGGTAAGCGCCTGGTTCGGAGCGTTCGACCAGGCGTTTGAGCACCAAATCGTTGAGGATGCGGTGCGCCGTCGATGGATGCAGTTTGGTGACGGCCGATAACTCCTTCAGACTAACCGGATCGGGATAACTTGCCAGCGCATCCAGTAAGGACATCATGCGTTCGATGACCTGAATAGAAGTCGTGCCGCTGTCGGCTTTGGAAGAATCTGTTTTCATGACGCTTGAACGGGATAGTGAAGTTTCGTTTATACCACAATGTGAAAAATTCATGAAGTGCTGCACTGCACATAGGAATGGGGGGCGAATTAATTGCCGTATGGATAGTCGATGTTATGCGGGACTGCGCTGACATTCCGTTTACTCTAGCCTTACGCTTCCATGCTTTCTTTTTAGAAAAATTTTACGTCCGATTTGTTAGCCTCTCAGTCTTTGCAATAACAAGTTCAGAGTTCGGTATGATCCGATTGACGTCAAAGCTAAAAGGTTCGATAAGTTATCAAAGCAAGCAAACATTGTGGCGGTTTTGCTGTCATAACAAGGTTAGTGCCGATCGAAGGTCTGGATATGTCAGATAGCCGCGCACCCCATGGACCAGAAGTCATTGCCGACGCCGAAATCAAATTTGCGACGCTGCTTTACCGTTTTTTCTTTTTCGACTGGTTATTTGTCGACATGATCAAGGCGAAGAACCCGTTCGAGCGACACGCCGCGTGGCAGCATAATCGGAAAATGCGCCGATATCTGCCGCTCTATTTTCGGCGCTGGTTGGTGCTTGCCGTCTTTAACTTCGGACTTGGCGGCGTGTTCGAGCGTTTGTGGGACATCAAACTGGTCGCTGCCGGGTTCTTCACCGGGTCTTGCATCACGATTACCGGGATGCTGCTCATGACTGTGCTGTGGATATTTCTTGCTAAGCGGGAAATGCCGTGAAGCCGGCTTCAAAGGGAAGAAAATGCAGTTTTCGAATATGAAATTGTCGCATCGCTTTGTTGCGTTGCTGGTTATTCTTGTCGTTAGTTTTTCTGCTTATGGGGCATGGTCGTTCAAGGTCCTCAACGATCTCAAGGTCAACGGCCCCATCTATCAGCGCATTGTTCAGGGCAAGGATCTGATTGCCGATATCCTTCCTCCTCCCGAATACATCATTGAATCCTATCTCGTTTCTCTCCAGGCGATGGCTGCGTCCCCCACCGAACGTAAGGGGTTGATTGAGAATCTCAAATCATTGAAGAACGATTACGACACGCGCCATGCATTCTGGGCGGGAGAAAACTTGGATGACGCGTTAAGGGATCAGTTGCTCAATAGCGCCGACAAACCTGCCGCCGAGTTTTATAAAATCGCCTTCACGCAATTCGTTCCGGCACTGGAGAAGGACGATAACGTTGCCGCCGCCGCGGCGCTTGAAACGATGAAACAACACTACGCGGTGCATCGGGCAGCGATCAATAAACTGGTTGAGTTGGCCACCAGGCGCAATGAAGTCGATGAAGCGGATGCCAAAAAGGAAATCCAAAAATCGATGTGGATCATGCTGGCGATATTGATCGGCACGATTGGATTGGTCGCTGTATTTTTATCCGGCATCGCCCGCAATCTGATCCGGCAACTGGGCGGCGAGCCGGACTATGCGGCAAGCATCGTCGGCAGAATTGCGGCCGGCGATCTGGCTGTTCCGATTGCAACCAAACACAATGACCGGACCAGCTTGCTGGTTGCGATGAAAGCGATGCGCGACAGCCTTGTCAATATTGTGAGCGAGGTGCGGGTCAGCACCGATACCATCGCCACTGCATCCGGCCAGATTGCATCCGGCAATTTCGATCTGTCATCCCGGACGGAAGAACAGGCAAGCGCACTCGAAGAAACCGCTGCCTCGATGGAAGAACTGACCGGCACAGTCAAACAAAATGCAGATAACGCCCGTCAGGCCAATGCGCTGGCGCAATCGGCTTCTGAAATTGCCGTCAAAGGCGGCGCGGTGGTGTCGCAGGTGGTCGACACGATGGGATCGATCAATGCATCGTCGAAGAAAATTGTCGACATCATCGGCGTCATTGACGGCATTGCCTTCCAGACCAATATCCTCGCACTGAATGCGGCAGTCGAAGCGGCCCGCGCAGGCGAACAGGGGCGCGGTTTTGCGGTGGTGGCATCCGAAGTGCGCGGTTTGGCGCAGCGCTCGGCGGCGGCGGCCAGAGAAATCAAGACGCTGATTGACGATTCGGTCGAAAAAGTCGATAACGGCGCCAAACTGGTCGATCAGGCCGGCGCGACCATGAATGAGGTGGTGGCGAGCGTCAATCGCGTCACCGGTATCATCGGCGCAATCAGCGCCGCCAGTCAGGAGCAGACTTTAGGTATCGAGAAAATCAATCAGGCGATTGCGCAGATGGACAACATGACGCAGCAGAACGCTTCGCTGGTGGAAGAGGCGGCATCCGCCGCGCGCAGCATGCAACAGCAGGCGGAAAATTTATCGCAGGTGGCAAGCGTATTCAAGCTGGCGGAGGGGATGTCCCATCGCATCGAGCCGCTCAAGCAACTTGGGATTGCCGAAACCTAAGTTGGAATTATTTGTTCTATCTGACAAACGGACTTCATACAAATATTTTGGCATCTCGGTTTTCCTTTGGTTAGTTACCAGCTAGTTTTGGTCGAACCGGCAACGTGACAAGGTTTCCGCAAATAACCTCTTGAAGTAGTTGCTTACCCATTTCGCGCTGTGCTTCAAGTGACGCTTCGCGAAGTCCTGGAAATTGACGGCTCAGCAAGCCTTGAATTTTGTTCGCAGCATCTATGTCTTCCTGATGCGGATCATTATTTAAGCATGGAATTTCAGTTGCCATAAACCAGACATTGAAAGCTTGCACTTCGGCAGGCTGATCGGAGCCGCATAGCATTGCGCAATCATGGCAAGCGCAGAACAACATTGCTTTGTTCGAGGCATCATTTATCTGAATAAACGCATTCAAATCTCCGTCAGGGTCAGGATGTTTAAAGAAATTCCTCGCGCTGTTTATAATGTTCCAAAGCTCTTTTTCGCTCAGGTCTGGATGACTTGCTTGAATGTAATTAAACATTCGATCATTGCCAGCAGATTGGCAGTGTTTCTCATAAATCTCGCGGGCGGCACATGCAAGTGTATGAATAGATACCATATCGTCGCCGGCAAAATACATCCGAATTGCGGTGCGTATTTGGCGATGCGCCGCATCGAGTTTCGTCACGGTTTCTATATCTTCAGCCACAGCTATTTTCCTTCCTGTGATCAGTCGGACGAAGCTGTTGATGAAAACGCCTGAACCGTTTCACCCTGCGCTACGTCGACTATTGTCTTAGGTTTGAGTCCCAGATCGCCAAGCGCGCGCTCGATGAGATTCCTTGCGTTTTGAAATCGTTGCCCCTCGCTGCCCATCGGCAATCCGTTTTCAAAGAAAGAATTACCAAAACAGCCGATAATTTCACCAATGCCCGATCTCAAATACAGTATGGCTTCAAGACACTCGGCCTCAGCGAGTTTATCCAACGAGATCAAATCAATTACGCTGATAAGCGCCTCGCTTTGACGTATGACGGTCATACGGTATGCACCCATGCCATCTTGGAACTCTCGTGCAAGGGATCCGTTCGTAATTCTCTTGACCAGACTGTCGGCACGCTCAGCAATCGAATAGATCCCTTTTTTTAACGACTTATTGATACTCTCGCGTCTTCTCTTCTCAAAGAATTGCTGGGTAAAAACAACGCCGAATGCTCCACAAATTGCGACGATAGAGGCAATTACTTGCGCTATGGAGAACCAATCCGCTCGATGGAAAGAGTTCATTTATTTTTCCTCAGTTTTGGCCTATTCCGCCTTGTTATCAGCACGCCGGCAATCGATCAGTCAGCTCGGAGTTCTGCAGAACTATCTCTGAGAAGATACACGATCTCCAGCGTCCGGCTTGCCGTGCTCGTCAGTCGTACCGTTGTGAATTTTTATTTTCGCATTCAACATAACGGTCGTATTGACCGGGAGTACAAACGTGCGCATATCGTCCATTTCAGCGCCCGGAAGAAACTCGTATTTGCCGCCAGTGTTTTGCATCAGGTTAACATTCAAATCACGATTTATATAGATTATTGATAACGGGCGGTTTGCTACTACCTGTTAGGCCCTTGTCGCTATATTCTTTTTAATTATTTCAATATACCGATATTCATCATTCAGTCCCCTCCATATCCGTTTTCCGCATATAAACCCTCAAAACTATTCGTTCTACTTTCAAGCCTATCTGATTAATCTACCTTCTCCAAAATAAAGAAAGCCGAGAGGGAATACAGATGTTGCTGAAGAAAATCATTCAAGCGGTTGTCGCCATTGCGATGATCGCGCCTACCGTCCACGCCGCCGATATCTCGCTGCTCAACGTCTCCTACGACCCAACCCGCGAACTCTATCAAGACTACAACAAGGCCTTCGCCAAGTATTGGAAAGAGAAGACCGGCGACAACGTCACCATCAAGAATTCGCATGGCGGTTCCGGCACCCAAGCCCGCTCCGTGATCGACGGCCTGGATGCCGATGTCGTCACGCTGGCGCTGGCCTATGACATCGACGCCATTGCCGGCAAAGCCCAATTACTGCCGGCCGATTGGCAAAAACGCTTGCCGCACAACAGCACGCCATACACCTCAACTTACGTCTTCCTGGTTCGCAAGGGTAATCCAAAGGGCATCAAGAATTGGGACGATCTGATCAAGCCGGGCGTTTCGGTTATTACTGCGAATCCGAAAACCTCTGGCGGCGCACGCTGGGGTTATCTGGCGGCATGGGGCTACGAATTGAAACAGACGAATGGCGATCAAGCCAAGGCCAAACAATTCGTGCAGGAAGTATACAAACATGTACCCGTGCTCGATTCCGGCGCACGCGGCGCAACGGTGACTTTCGCTGAGCGCGGTATCGGCGACGTATTGCTGGCCTGGGAAAATGAAGCGTATTTGTCTCTGAAGGAATTCGGCGCGGATAAATTCGATGTCATTTATCCGCCGATCAGCATCCTGGCAGAACCGCCCGTCGCCGTGATCGATAAAGTAGCCGACAAGCGTGGCACCCGCAAAGTGGCGCAAGCTTATCTGGACTATCTGTATACCCCGGAAGGCCAGGAAATTGCAGCGCGCAATTACTACCGTCCTACCGATCCCAAGATAGCGGCTAAATACGCCAAGAATTTCCCGACTATCAAACTGTTCACTATCGACGACACCTTCGGCGGCTGGACCAAAGCGCAAGCGACGCACTTTGCCGATGGCGGCACGTTTGATCAGATCTATAACCCCGGCAAGAAATAAGTCGGAGTTGTTCTGATGTCTTTAGATTCCAGCACCGTGATCTCCGGCAGTTTTCCTGCTCTTGAACAGTATCTTGCGCGTTTGCATGCAAGGGAGGGCACCGAAGCCACGACCAAGCTTCGGCTGGATGGCGCGGGACGGGCGCTGGGATCCTATTTTCATGCCACGCTGACATCGGCATTCCAGCCGATCCGGTTGGCGCACAGTGGCGAGATTGTCGGCTACGAAGGTTTTGCACGCAGTTATTCGAAACACGATGACGGTTTGTCGATCTGGAAATTACTGGAGTCGTCCGCCAACGATGATGAATCGATTGAGCTGGATCGCTTATGCCGGATGCTGCATGCGATTAATTTTTATCGTCAGGCCGGGGCCGGTGTATCGATCCACCAATCTGCCGACAATTCGCCCGCTCCTGCGCCCGGCAGTGCCGCCGAGGCCGATCTGTATTTAAGCTTGAGCGGCCGTTTGCTTGCTGCAGTAGGCAGCAATCACGGTATGGCGTTTCGCCGTATTTTGGATTTGCTGGAACTGCCGCATGAAAAAATCGTGCTGCAAATACCGATCGTCACCGGCGGCCAAAGCTGGTTGCTGGATTACGTATTGAATAATTACCGGCGTAACGGCTTTCGGCTGGCAGTCGGGGCGGTCGATGCCGTTGCTGCGCTTGCATTGGTGGAAACGGTGCAGGCCGATGTGATCAAGATTAACGGTCGACACTTGCATGATGAGGAGTGCGTTGCTCATTTGCTGCTGCTGGCCGCGCGCCGTGGCATCAAAGTCGCATTCAAATGCGTCGAAAGTCCCGCAGTAGCCGATAAGCTGCGCCGGCTGGCCGAACAGACCGGGCATGCGATTTATGCGCAGGGCTACTTTTGGGATATGCCTTTGGATACATTGAGCGCTCCTGCGGCAATTGGAGCGGAGTAAGCGCCTTAACAATCGAGTCCAGACGATATTGCCTATATACGAATTAGTAGTATAAGAATGCGAAAAAATTACTTCGCTTTATAACTACCCGATGCGATTATCTGGCC
Organism: Herbaspirillum sp.; assembly: GCA_035568435.1. Lineage (GTDB taxonomy): Bacteria > Pseudomonadota > Gammaproteobacteria > Burkholderiales > Burkholderiaceae_D > Herbaspirillum. The sequence continues at coordinate 11,193 of DATMOE010000198.1, forward strand.
TCGTTACTTGTATTTGATATAAGGACGCAGATAAAAAAACAAGGGAAGTATGAGCGTTGCCATTAAAAAAAGAAGTGCCTTGCGCGTTATGCCGGGTTTCCATCTGTCGCTGGGATTCACGCTGTTTTATCTCGGATTGATTGTTTTGATCCCGTTGTCGGCCGTGTTCCTGAAAACGTTCACGATGACTTGGTCGGCCTTTTGGGATGCGGTGACGTCGGATCGCGTCGTGGCTTCTTATCGGCTGACTTTCGGCGCGTCGCTGCTGGCAGCGCTGATTAATGTCATCTTCGGCGGCATCGTGGCCTGGGTGCTGGTGCGCTATCGTTTCCCAGGCAAAAAAATCATCGATGCATTGGTCGATCTGCCGTTTGCGCTGCCCACCGCAGTGGCCGGGATTGCATTGACCGCGCTCTATTCAAGCAACGGCTGGATCGGACAATATCTGGCGCTCATCGGCGTCAAGGTGGCGTTCACGCCGCTGGGTGTGCTGGTCGCGCTGACGTTCATCGGTTTGCCGTTTGTCGTGCGCACCGTGCAGCCGGTGCTGGAAGATGTGGAGCGTGAGTTGGAAGAGGCTGCAGCCAGTCTCGGCGCTAGTCATTTTCAGACATTTGCACGGGTTATCTTTCCGGCAGTCGCGCCGTCTTTGCTGACCGGCTTCGCGCTGTCGTTCGCACGTGCAACCGGCGAATACGGTTCGGTCATTTTCATCGCCGGCAATATGCCGATGGTGTCCGAAATTACACCGTTGTTCATCGTCACCAAACTGGAGCAATACGATTATGCGGGCGCTACTGCCATCGCCGTGGTGATGCTGTTGGTCTCCTTTATCCTGCTGCTGACGATTAATGCATTGCAAGCCTGGTCGCGCAAACGCGGTCAGGTCGGGAAGGATTGAGATGACGATGGCCAATATTTCCGCAAGCGCGATGACACCGCAAGCGATGGTCGGCGCGCCGGCCTCGGCTTCAGCTTCAGCATATACATCAGCCGCGCCCGCCGCGACGCTGGAACCATTCTGGATACGCGCCTTATTGATTGGCGTGGCGCTGACGTTTTTGACGCTGTTTTTATTTGTCCCGCTGATCGAGGTTTTTTTCGAAGCGCTTAAAAAGGGCTGGGATGTTTATCTGACGGCAATCAGCGAACCGGATGCCGTATCGGCGATTCGATTGACCTTGATTACCGCGCTCATCGCAGTGCCGGCCAATCTGGTGTTCGGCGTGGCGGCAGCCTGGACGATCGCCAAATTCGAATTCCGC
>DATMOE010000199.1:0-3681 GCA_035568435.1 Herbaspirillum sp.
GAAAGTCATACCGCCGGCCAGCAATCCGATCAGCGCCACGGCCAGCCCGCAAGCGGCGGCAAACGCTACCGGCCGCTCCTTGCGCAATATCTGCACCGGCGCCGGCATCCAGCGTTGCGTATTGAGCAGCAGCCAGCAAAAAACACCGCCCGCACAACCAGTCAGCAGCGCCGTCGCGATGACGGCCAATATCAGCTTTCCGCTGGCCTCGTTGACGACCAGAATGGTGCCGAAATAGGTGTAATTGCCGGTCAGCCCGAGCGCCACGATCCCGGCAAAAATAATGGTGGTAATCACCACGCCGCTGGCACGCTGTTCAAAGCTGCGCGATAACTCTTCAATCGCAAATACCACACCGGCCAGCGGCGTATTAAAGGCTGCCGCCAACCCCGCCGCCGCGCCGGCCAGAATCAAGCGCCGCTCCATGGCGGCATTAATGGTGGGATACAGCCGCCGCAAATTGAACATGATCGCCGCGCCGATCTGCACCGTCGGCCCTTCACGCCCGATCGTTAGCCCACCGGTGATGGCCAAGATCGAAAGGCCGAGCTTCCCGGCCATTACGCGCAGCGACAATAAACTCAGACCGCGCTCAGCGGTATTACCGCCCAGGGTCGCGATGACTTGGGGAATACCGCTGCCTTCCGAACCGGCAAAAAAACGCCGCGTCAACCAGACGCACAGTGCGCTGATCGCCGGCGTGAGAAATAGCGGCGCCCAGCTATGCGCGTGTTGCACCGATCTGAAAATGTCAAAAGCGTAGTCAATCGCACGCGCATACAGCACCGCAATCAGACCAACCAGAATCGCGCCCAGCCACAAAATGCCGTAGTCAACCCACAAACGATGCGCCCGCTGCAGTGAGTCTTCAGAAATTTTCGATAAATTCATATTAAAAGACATCACAACTCATACATATCTTTTTCGCCATCCATCACCTGATCGATCAACTTGCGGTTCAGCGTCGGCGCCAATAACTCGATGAAGGTATAGACATAGCTGCGCAAATACGCGCCCTGCTTGATCGCCACCCGCGACACATTGGTGCCGAACAAATGCCCGGCCGAAATCGAACGCAAGCCCTTATCGCGTTCCGCGTCGAACGCCATCCCGGCAATGATCCCGACGCCCATCCCCAATTCAACATAGGTCTTGATCACATCAGCGTCGATCGCTTCCAGCAGGATATCGGGCTTAAGCTCGCGCAACGCAAATGCATGATCGAGCTTGCTGCGGCCGGCGAACGCACTGTCATAGGTAATGAGCGGATAGTTGGCGATCTCTTCCAGCGAAATCGACTTCGACAACAGCAGCGGATGGTCGGGCGTCACCACTACCACGTGCTCCCACTGATAACAGGGCAGCGAAATCAAGCCTTCGCCCGAAGACAGCGCTTCGGTCGCAATGGCGATATCGGCCTGATCGTTGCGCACCATCTCGGTAATCTGTTTCGGATTGCCCTGCAGCAACGATAAGCGTACTTTGGGAAATTTCAACGCAAAGGCCTGGACGATTTTCGGCAGCGCGTAACGGGCCTGCGTATGCGTGGTCGCGATGGTCAGGCTGCCGCTGTCATGGGCAGCGAACTCCTTGCCGATGCGCTTTAAGCCCTCCACCTCCTGCATGATCATTTCGACCGAGCGCAGCACTGCGCGGCCCGGCTCGGTCAGGCCGCGAATGCGCTTGCCATGCCGCGTGAAAATATCGACGCCCAATTCCTCTTCCAGCTCGATAATCGCTTTCGACACGCCGGGCTGCGACGTATAAAGCGCCTTAGCCGCCTCAGTTAGATTAAAATTCTGGCGCACCGCTTCCCGGACAAAGCGAAACTGATGAAGATTCATGACATATTCCCTCTCAATTTATAGCAAAGGCAGCAAAAGCAGCAGCAAAAACGCCAAATGCATTTGCATATATCCATTCCGCATATAAGTAAATAAATACTAAGTCGTTTGGAATAAGGCTTAAGTTTATTACGATTCAGACTCTTATGGATGGGGCCTTATGACTGTTTCTTATGTAGTAAGCGGATTTGCCGTTGGCTTATTAGTGGGACTAACCGGCGTAGGCGGCGGATCGTTGATGACGCCGCTTTTGACGTTACTGTTCGGCATCCATCCCAGCGTGGCGGTGGGAACCGATCTGGCTTTTGCCTCGGTGACCAAGGTAGCCGGTACGTTTGCGCATCGATACAAGGGCACTGTGCGTTGGGATATCGTCAAATATCTGTGCTGGGGGGCGCTGCCGGCAGCAATTGCTTCCACGCTGTTATTGAAGCACTTCGGCGCAGTCAACGACAGTATCGGCGAATTGATACGCTATTCGATTGCGGTTTCGGTCGGTTTGACCGTCATCGCTTTGTTGTTTAAAGGGAAACTTCAGGCGTGGTTGAATAAACACCCGGAAAAGCAGTTGCAAGGACGCACGCTGGTCGCCGCTACCGTAATATGCGGTCTGCTGCTCGGCACGCTGGTCACGATTTCTTCGATTGGCGCCGGTGCAGTCGGCGCTACGTTGCTGGTGCTGTTGTACCCGCGCTTATCGCCGGCCGAAATTGCAGGGACCGATATCGCCTATGCGGTCCCGTTGACCGCAGTAGCGGCCTTCGGACATTGGTGGCTGGGATCGATAGATTGGGCCTTGCTGGGTGCGCTGTTACTGGGTTCGGTGCCCGGCATCACCATCGGTTCGCTGGCGGCGCGGGCGGTACCGGAAAAGATTTTGCGCGGCTTGCTCGCCATTACGTTGACGACAGTCGCTTTCAAGCTGGTTTGGTAGTAGTTCTGTAAATTTTTAAGACATTTCAAGGATTAGCCAGATGTATCGTTACGATCAATACGATCACCAGATCGTCAAAGAACGCGTCGCGCAGTATCGCGATCAGGTACGCCGCCGTCTGTCGGATGAGTTGGCCGAAGAGGAATTCCGCATCCTGCGCCTGCAAAACGGCCTGTATATGCAGCGCCATGCCTACATGCTGCGCATCGCCATTCCCTACGGTTTGCTGTCGTCGCAGCAAATGCGCATGTTCGGTCATATCGCCCGTAAGTACGACCGCAACTACGGCCATTTCACAACGCGTCAAAATATTCAATTCAACTGGATCGAGCTGGAACAATCGCCGGATATCCTGGCCGAGCTGGCCACCGTCGAAATGCACGCCATCCAGACTTCCGGCAATTGCATCCGCAATACCACCTCGGACGAACTGGCCGGCGTCGCCGCCGATGAAATCATCGATCCGCGGCCCTACGCCGAAATTCTGCGCGAATGGAGCACCTTCCATCCCGAATTCGCCTATCTGCCGCGCAAGTTCAAGATCGCCATCAGCGGCGCGAAAGAAGATCGCGCCGCCACCGCCGTGCATGACATCGGTCTGCATGTCCTGAAAAACGAGGCCGGCGAAGTCGGTTTCCGCGTGATGGTTGGCGGCGGCATGGGCCGCACGCCGATTCTCGGCAGCGTGATCCGCGAATTCCTGCCATGGCAGCACGCGCTGACGTATATCGAAGCGATTCTGCGCGTCTACAATCAGCACGGCCGCCGCGACAATATTTACAAAGCACGCATCAAAATCCTGGTCAAAGCGATAGGCGCGGAAACCTTCGCGGCCCAGGTCGAACAGGAATGGCAGGATATTAAAGACGGCCCTGCCACGCTGACGACCGAGGAATTGAATCG
>DATMOE010000200.1:0-7104 GCA_035568435.1 Herbaspirillum sp.
CGATCCCGGCAATGCCGCCCATGAAGCAAAGTGAAAAAAGGATGCCGATTAGGATGATGCGTGATTCTGACTTGTGCATACAATGGATGAATTGATCTGGCGTGCGGCCTTGTTGGGTGTGTTCCGGGTGTGTTCCGATTATCGGCCCGAATTCTAAACATTCCGACAATAGGAAGGTCAAGCAATTCTTAACAGACAGCGCTGGACTAACCCCGCGCCACACCCAAAAACTGCTGCAGCTCCGGCGTTTTCGGATCGCTGAAAATGGCTTCGGGCGCACCGATCTCATGCACCTTGCCCTGATGCATGAACACCACCCGATCGCACACCTCACGCGCAAACCGCATTTCATGCGTCACCATCATCAATGTCATGCCGTCCTCGGCCAGTCCCCGCACCACCGTCAGCACTTCATTGACCAATTCTGGGTCCAGCGCCGACGTAATTTCATCGCACAACAAGGCCTGCGGCTGCATGCTGAGTGCGCGCGCGATGGCCACGCGCTGCTGCTGACCGCCGGATAGCTGCTCTGGAAAGCTATCGAATTTTTCGCCGAGGCCGACCCGCTCCAGGTTTTTTTTAGCGAGTGCGCGGGCGTCCTGTTCCGGCAGGCCTTTGACGATCATCGGCGAAATCATCACATTGCGTCCCACGCTCAAATGCGGGAACAGATTGAAGCTCTGAAAAATCATGCCGACCTTCAGGCGCAGCTTCCGCAGTTCCAGTTCGCTCTTCCCCAGGTAAGCGCCGGCGACGCTGATCGACCCTTCGTCGATGCTTTCCAAGCCGTTGATACAGCGCAGCAGCGTACTCTTGCCCGATCCGCTCTTACCGATGATGGCAATCACCTCCCCTGCTTCGACGTCGAGCCGGATACCTTTGAGCACTTGGTTGGCGCCGTAGCTTTTCTTGACGTTATCAATGGCGATGAGCGGCATTGAATTTCCTTTCCAGAAATTGGCTGTATTTGGACAAAGGCCAGCAGAGGATGAAATAGAACAATGCCACCGAGCCATACACCGTGAACGGGGCAAAGGTCGCATTGGTGATGATCGTGGCGGCCTTGGACAACTCGACAAAGCCGATGATCGAAGTCACCGCTGTCCCCTTGATGATCTGCACGCCAAAACCGACCGTCGGCGCAATCGCTATGCGCATTGCCTGCGGCAGGACGACGTAGCGCATCTGCTGTGTGTAACGCATTGCCAGCACGGCCGAAGCCTCCCACTGCCCCCGCGGGATCGCCTCCACGCAACCGCGCCAGATCTCAGCAAGAAACGACGCGCTCCATAAAGTCAGCGCCAGGCCGGCAGCCAGCCACGCCGGCACTTCCACGCCAAGCAGCGCAACGCCAAAGAACACAAGAAACAATTGCATCAACAGCGGCGTACCCTGGAACACTTCAATATAAATACGGGCAGCTACGCGCAGCCCGGCGAACTTTGAAGTACGGGCGAACAACACCAGCAATCCTGTGATGCCGCCCAGCAAAAATGTCGATAGCGAGAGTAATACAGTCCATCGTCCAGCCAACAACAGGTCGCGCAGGATATCCCACAAGGAAAAGGAGGTTATGTTGCTCTCCTTGTCGAAATGAAGCGCGTACCGATCAACCGCAGCAATTGCCGCAGCAGAAACGCCATCACCAGATAAACGGCGGTGGCGACCATATAAGCCTCGAACGCGCGGAAATTGCGGCTTTGGATAAAGTTGGCTGCATACGACAGCTCTTCCACGGCAATCTGCGAACAGACCGCCGAACCCAGCATCACGATGACGATCTGGCTCGACAGCGCCGGCCAGATTTTTTGCAGCGCCGGTCGCAGGATGATGTGGCGGAACACTTGCGTGCGGGTCATCGCGAGACTGAGTCCGGCCTCGATCTGCCCGCGCGCCACGGCGGTGACGCCGGCGCGAATAATCTCCGTGCTATAAGCGCCCAGATTAATCACCATCGCCAGGATCGCTGCCTGCATTTCCGAAATCTGCACGCCGAGGCTAGGCAGACCGAAAAAAATGAAAAACAGTTGCACCAGAAACGGCGTATTACGGATGAGTTCCACATAGGCGCTCACGACCGGCTTGACCCAACGCGGCCCTTGCGTGCGCGCCCAAGCGCCAAAAATGCCGACAGCAACGCCTATCACACCCCCTGCCGCGATCAATTCCACCGTGGTTTCGACGCCCTTCACCAGCACGGCGGTGTAATCGAAGGTCGCTAAGAAATCAAAGTGATAAGCCATACCGGCGCTTCCCTTTTACGATGGTCTGCGGCGGCCTTACAAGTTGGCAGGCAATGGCATCCCCAGCCACTTCACGCTCAAGGCGTTCAGCTCGCCATCTTTCTTGATCTCGGCCAGGATGGCGTTGATCTTGGTCTGCAATGGTTTTTCGTCCTTGTTCATGCCGATGTAGCAAGGCGAATCCTTGATGAGGAATTTGGTCTCCGGCTTTTTCGGCGGATTTTTGGCGATGATCGCGCCGGCGATGACGTTGCCGGTAGCAATCAATTGCACCTGATTCGACAGGAACGAACTGATGGTGCCGTTGTTATCTTCATAGCGCTTGATGGTGGCCGACGCCGGTGCGATTTTAGTCAGCTCCAGATCTTCCACCGAACCACGGGTGACACCGATGGTTTTATTTGCCAGATCGGCCGGGCCAGCCACTTTTTGATCGGCTGGTCCGAACACGCCGTTGAAGAACGGCGCATACGCCGCACTGAAGTCGATGACTTTTTCACGATCGGGGGTTTTACCCATGCTGGAAATGACCAGATCGACCTTATTGGTTTGCAGATAAGAAACGCGGTTGGCGCTATCAACCGGCACCAATTCAATCCGCACTCCCATTTTCTTGGCGATCAAGGTGGCTACATCGATGTCGAGACCCTGCGGCTTCATGTCGGCGCCGACCGAACCGAAGGGTGGCGTGGCTTGCGGCACGGCCACGCGCAGCGCGCCCTTTTTCTGGATATCGGCCAGCGCGTCGGCGCGTGCCGCTACGGCGGTCACCAACATTGCGGCCGCCATCAATGCCGCTAAAAGCGTCGAAGTTTTGGAAATTTTCATCGTGAAGCTCCAGTACGGGAAAGGGAGGAAGGTTTTTGCTTGTTCCAGCAAAATGCATGCCAATCTCGTATACAACACGAATAAGCAGCAATTTGATTGGCAATCGTCTATCCGATCAGTAATTGCGGGTTGCGATAGAGCAAGCAATGCGGGGCGCACTGGTGCAGTTGAGACATTTATTGCGTTGGATAAGCATCGTTTGGGTGCGCAGGCTATGAAATTGCGTCAAGTGGGCTCAGATAATCAAAAACCACAGTACCGAGGCCCAAGGTCAAATCGCTAAGAATATGGGTGGCGGAGATGACTTCCAGCACGGGTAATTGCGCCACCGGCGCGAGTGCATGATGGGCAAGTTCGAGCGCTGCCGGGCCGGTCCATGCACCTTTGACCAACACGTCCTCCAGATAGTAGCGCACCAGTTCGCAGATTCGTGGCGTGCCATCCACATGCGGGATGATCTTCAACAGAAAGCTCGGCGCCAGCAAGGCTTCGGTTATGGAAGCCAGATCGAGCGCTTTATGCTTGTAGCCCATGGTTGCGGTGGCAACCCGCACCGATCCGTAATCGAGTGTGCCGAGCAAGGTGTCCTTCTCGACAACGAGCGTTGGCGATGCGAGCTTTTTCGGAAAGCCCCACAACTCTCTGCCGCCTGCAATCGGCGCATCGTCGTTCAAATACATCGAATGCACATAACCGCCATGTTGACCGTCGAACGTGACCGGGATCACTTGCCCGGATTCCGTGTAGTCGCCGAATCCGGTGGAGTCGGGCATCCGTATGAACTCAAATCTGACAAGCGGCTCGTCGAACTGCAGCGGTTCCGGCACCACCGCCCGCAGCGCATCGGGGTCGGTACGATAAGTTACGATGAGGAACTCGCGGTCTACGAACCGATACGGTCCACGCGGAAACGAGGGGCTCGTAAGCGGCATCGCAAAGGCGTTCTTGCGCACGTCATCGATTTTCATGGCGTCTTCTTTTGTGAGTGGTACGGCAAAGTTGGTTCGGTTCGGAGGGTGATAGTTCAATAGATGGTGCTTATCAAATTATCGAACCGCGCCTGCAGTGGCGCCAAAGGAACATTCGGTCTGTAGAATGAACGAATCATTCGCATCACAGTCTCTTTCTCATAAAAAATTACCCGTTAATTTGGGTTAAAACTCAATAGCGAGCGCGTTAATGGCATCTCCATCAGAAGCACTCCCATCCATGTTTTTCCGGGGGATCGGCACGGCCACCCCCACCGCTTGCTACACGAAGGCGGACTGTCTGGAAGCCTTTCAAAAGTCGGACTGGTTTGCGCGGCTGGATGCGCGCTCGCATTTCATCATGAATACGGTCCTGCAACGCGATAATGGCATTGAGACCCGCAGGCTTGCGCTTGCTTCGCTCGCCGAGGTATTTCAAATCGATCCAGATACCCTCGCACAACGTTTTCTGACACACGCGCCGGCACTGGCGACCCAGGCAGCACAGCGCGCACTCGCTGCCAGCGGTTTGGAAGCAAACGAGATAGACGCGATCGTGATCAGTACCTGCACCGGTTATCTGTGTCCCGGTCTTTCGGGATACGTCGTCGAGCGCCTTGGCCTGCGCGCAGATGTGCAAGCCTTCGATCTGGTTGGCCAGGGATGCGCGGCAGCCCTGCCGAATTTTCAGATGGGGCATGCGCTGCTGGCATCCCATAGCTGTGAGCACGTCTTATCGGTTTGTGTCGAGGTCAGCAGCGCCGCCATTTATCTTGATAACGATCCCGGCGTTTTGATCAGCGCCTGTCTTTTCGGGGACGGCGCCGGTGCAGCAGTACTCTCGAGAACGCCCAAGCCTGGCGGACGGCGTATCGCGTGGCGCGATAGTGCATCGCTCATCAATCCGGCTCAACGCAAGGCATTAATGTTTGAACAGCGCGGCGGACTGTTGCGCAACATTCTGACGCGCGCCGTTCCCCTGCTTGCCGCAGAGCATGCGCGTAAAGTTCTCGTGACCGTACTGGAGCGGGCCGGATTACACCCGAGCGACATCGGTGCGTGGATCATGCATGCCGGTGGCCGCGATGTGCTGCTTGCACTTGAACGGGAACTCGAACTGACGGCCCAAGACTTTCGCTACAGTGCGGCGATGTTGCGCGAGTACGGCAACTTGTCGAGCGCATTTGTGTATTTTGTGCTTGAAGCTGCCATCGCCGACCAAGCGCCCGATGGCTGGTGGTGGCTTTCATCATTCGGCGCAGGATTTAGCTGCCATGGCGCGCTGCTGCGGGTGGATTGATGCCGCTACCCAGGATCGTGGCCGCGGAAACCTTGGATTTCCTCTCCCCGGATGACCCCGATGCAATACGTTCCCGTCGCGATCTACGACGCATTCATCGCATGATGGGAACCCGTTCCATCATCTTGGATGCGCTGGGTGTGCTGGGTGAGCTTCATGGCGCAATCGCTTCTGAAAACGCAGTCCCTGCCCGTCCATTACGCATACTTGAACTCGGCGCCGGCGATGGCCGCTTGATGCTCGGCGTTGCCCGCGCCCTGACGTCGGTATACCCGCACGTTGAACTGACACTGCTTGACCGCCAGGCATTGGTCGCGCCGGCCACGATTTCCGGCTATGCGGTGCACGGCTGGCGCACGGTTGCGAAAGTTGCCGACGTCCTCGATTGGGCCGCTGCAGATATCGATCCGTTATCGAAAGATCAGCGCTGGGATCTCATCATTGCCAACCTGTTTTTGCATCATTTTGAAGTTGATCAGCTTACCGCCCTGCTTCAGGCCAGCGCCATGCGAACCGATTTATTTATCGCTTGCGAACCACGCCGCGCGCGGTTGGCGCTGCTTGGCAGCCACCTCGTCGGCGTTATTGGGGCCAACAAAGTCACGCGGGAGGATGCCGTGCTGAGCGTGCATGCCGGTTTTCGCGGAGGCGAAATTTCGATGTTGTGGCCGGGTCTTGCGCCGCAATGGCAAGTAAAGGAATATCCGGCCGGCTTATTCACGCATTGTTTTCGGGCGATGCGGGTGGAACCAGCTAATGCAGACTGATTTCGATGCCATCATTGTCGGCGCAGGTCCGGCCGGTTCATCCGCTGCAATTCTGCTTGCGCTGGCCGGCTGGTCGGTTGCGTTGGTCGAAAAGCAGTGTTTCCCGCGGCGCAAAGTGTGCGGCGAGTGCATCGCTGCGAGCAATCTGCCGCTGCTCGATGCACTGGGCATCGGAGCGGCTTTCGATGCCGCCGCCGGGGCTGAACTGCGCACCGTCATGTTCATGCATGGGGAGCGGCAGTTCGAGGCCGATTTACCAGCCGCCCCGCATGCAAAGCATCGTTGGGGAAAAGCCCTTGGGCGCGAAACACTCGACACCTTATTGCTTGAGCGGGCGCGTTCGGTTGGCGTGCAGGTTTTGCAACCGTGGGCCGTAGAGTCGATCAATGGCGTTGCCGGCGACTGGCGCTTTGCAATCCGTGCAACGGATTCCCAGCGATCGATGCACTTGCGCGGATCGGTAGCGATCGCTGCTTACGGCTCGTGGGAGCTGCCACCGTCCGGTCATCCACGTCATAGGACGCAGCGCGCGCATCGCAAGGGCAGCGATTTGTTGGCGTTCAAAGCCAATTTTCGCCATGCAAACCTGACCGATGGCGTACTACCCATCCTATCGTTTAACGGCGGCTACGGCGGCATGGTCGCAGCAGCGTGTGGATTGACCACGGTAGCCTGCTGCGTGCGCCGCGATCAATTGGCGGCAGCACGGCGCACATCGCCCGGCTTGCGCGCCGGCGATGTAGTTGAATCCATGCTGAAGCGGGCGTGCGCCGGTGCGCGAATCGCATTGCAACCCGCCGCACGGGAAGGCGCCTGGCTGGCGGCGGGACCGCTTATTCCAGGCATTCGGCTGCGCGCTGACGATGACATGTTTTACATAGGAAACGCTGCGGGCGAGGCGCATCCGATTATTGGAGAAGGCATGAGCATGGCGCTACAATCGGCGTGGCTCCTCTGCGCATTGCTGATCGATCGCGAGCAGCGCAAAAAAATACCCG
>DATMOE010000201.1:0-4344 GCA_035568435.1 Herbaspirillum sp.
CGATGAGCGTTGGAATTTTTCTCAATGCGTTTTCAATGCACTGCTGTGATAAAATTTTCACCTTTCTACCTGCCCTTAGCTCAACTGGATAGAGCAATGCCCTTCTAAGGCATAGGTTACTGGTTCGATTCCAGTAGGGCAGACTTGTTTGGCAATCTGGCCTTACTTATCTATCTCGTAAAAACACTTCATTAAAGTAAGGTATCGACGTTTGCGCGCCAATTCGCGTGACGCTCAAGGCTGCTGCACATTGACCAAATCCAATCGCGTCTATTTCATTTTTCCCGGCGGCCAGTGCTGCGACGAAACCGCCGATAAAGGTATCCCCGGCTGCAGTTGTATCGACCGCGTTCGCCGGATATGACGGGAATATCTGATCGCCGTCGGGAAGCGCTTGCCTCTCTTAGACGGGCGCAGGCAATCGCCTGATTTGCGCCCTTGCCGCCTGAAATGGTTTGAAATTGTTCTCCTGTAAGCGTTTCTCCAGGCTGAGGCATACGCGGAACGCGCATGACCAGATCCATATTGATGCTGCCGATAACAAGGATCATTGTAAAACTAGCGCGGCAGCAATTAATTTGCGGTGGACGCTATGTTTCATTAAAAATCTCCGAATTTATGGTTTAAGTACATCTGTCGGCGCTGCCCGCACAAACGTTTGCGCGGGACAAATAATAGCATCGGATCGAATCCAAAAAAGGTGCATTAATTTGTAATCTCGACGTTTTTTAGTGCTTTATCGGTCGATAAGTGAGGCTGGCGACCGTCCGATTTTTGCAGAATTATTTTCTATCTCATCCTGAGAAAAATTTTCAGTTCATTGAATTTAAAAATGCCAACCACAGTTTGCAAACGCCGGGAAAAAATGGCGCTCAAGTTTTTGTGGCGGACTTGCGATAGTGGTTCAACGGCGATCCCCAAGCATTCAATCAAGACTAAATTTCAGGGGAGGCTCACTATCGGGCATAATCCGGTGCACAAAACGTGTTAAAACGCCCCGGCTGATTTCGCAAGCAGCCGGGCAGAAGGCGCAGCGGCATGTCGGGTTGCCGCCAATTGGAGACAAGAAAAATGATGCTCGTTGCCAGATTCATACACATCCTGGGTTTCACCGTCTGGATAGGCGGCATGTTCTTCGCGTATATGACATTGCGCCCGGTCGCCGCCGCCGTGCTGCAGCCGGCGCAGCGTCTTCAACTATGGGAGGGCGTGTTCGGCAAATTCTTTTTCTGGGTATGGCTGGCCGTCGCGCTGTTGTTTGCCAGCGGTTTCTATATGGTGATGCTACTCGGGAAGCCGCCAGTGTATGTATTGGCGATGCTGGGACTGGGCATCGTCATGCTGCTGATTTTCGCCCATGTATTCGTCAATCCGTATAAGCGGCTCCAACGCGCGGTCGCCGCACAGGATTGGCCGGCCGGCGGTGCGGCGCTAGGGCAGATTCGTTCGCTGGTCGGGACGAATCTGATCCTGGGAATGTTGACGATGTGCGTAGGCGCGCTGGGACCTCTGTTGGGATGACGTTTTTACAGCGCAAACATCATGGCGCCACACTCATCACACGGTCATGATGAGGATGACACTCATGCACAAAAAATCGCTCTGATCAGTTTGAGAGACCAGCTCAAAGTAATTTACATGCTTCGTCGAAGTCGAGACGAGGGTTGCGCGGGAAAAGCTTGCTCGGATCTCCATAGCCCAAGTTGCACAGGAAGTTGGTTTTGATGTGGCTGTCGGGAAAATTCTCATACCCGAAGTCCGATTGCTTCGTGCTCGGGAAGAATTCGTGGTCTACTTTCATCTGATCGAATCCAGACATCGGCCCGCAGTCCAATCCGAGGGCGCGCGCCGCCATCATGAAGTAGGCCCCCTGCAGGGAGCCGTTACGTTTGGCGGTGGTCTCGGCGAGTTCGGGCGTGTCGGCGAACCAGGCGCGGGCATCGACTTGCGGAAATAGTTTTGGCAATTTCTCAAAGAATTTCCCATCGTAGCCGATGATGGCGGTGACCGGCGCCGCCATGGTTTTGTCCACATTTCCCGGCGCCAACGCCGGCAATAGTCGTTGTTTCGCTTCCGGTGTGCGCAAGAACAAGATGCGCGCCGGAGAACAATTGGCGCTGGTAGGTCCCCATTTCATCAGATCATAAAGTCGATGTAAGAGATCGTCGCTCACCGGCATGTCCAGCCATGCATTGTGAGTGCGTGCATTGAAAAATAGAAGGTCAAGCCCGTCTTCGCTCAATTGCTTGCTCATGATCATCTCCTGGTGGTCGTTGAACTTAAGGATGTCGCTGCTGCACAAGTATAGGTAGTAGGGAACTAAATGAAAAGACTTGCGATTTCAGTAGGGCAGACTTATTTTGTCGTCAAGCGTGACTCTATTCAATAGGTTTATCAAAAATATGACATTCATACTTCTGGTCGTACTCATTGTTATTGCAATGATTTTTAGACTGATTAAATGGCAGCGTTTTAGTTTCACACTTTATGTGATCACCTTTGTTCTTTTCATTGCCATCGGCATAGGAGTACTACCAAGATATTTACTGACGAATTTACAGTCCCCACCTGAGTTAGCGCATATTAGTTGGGGCAAGAAAAATGCCATCATCTTATTGGGTGCCGGGACAGAAAAAATACCGGATTCTAGCGATATTGAAGTCGGTTCATTCGCGTATGGGCGTTTAGCTAAAACGGCTGCGCTATACAGTTTTTGTAGAGTGGTGAGTGAGCAGTGCAAGGTCATTGTTAGTGGCGGTGATCCACAACATCATGGCGCAGCAGAAGCGGTTATCTATGGCGCGTATCTGCAAGAGTTAGGCGTTGACAAGACTGATTTGCTACTAGAAAAATGTAGTAAAAACACTTGGCAGAATGCGCAGTTCACAGCACCTTTAACGACCTCTTTATTTAAGCAACACAATAGCTATCCCGGCGACAATATCGTGCTGGTGACATCAGGCATCCATATGCGCCGCAGCTTACTTTATTTTAGTCACTTTGGTATTAATGCTCAGCCAGCACGTGCCGATTATCTATCGGCAAAGACGACATGGTTTCCACTGGCATATAACTTTTTGGTGACTGATCTTGCATTGAATGAATATGTTGGCCTTTGGCGCTATCAACTGTACAACCAGCTTGGCTGGAATGTAGGTAAATGAAAAGACTTCCGATTCCAGCAGGCCAGACTTCATTGCCGCGCTTCATAAAACCACAGTTTCACGTTTTTCGACAAAGCGCCTGACATGATCATCGGCCGGCGATTGCACAATTTCGGCCGGCGTGCCTTCCTGCAGCAAACATCCATCGCGCAAGATGGCAATGCGATTTCCCAGCCGCAGCGCTTCGTCCAGATCGTGCGTGATGAAAACGATCGTTTTGTTCAGGCTCGCCTGTAGTTGCAATAGCTGTTCCTGCATTTCGCTGCGTATCAGCGGATCGAGCGCGCTGAAGGCTTCGTCCATCAGGATGATATCGGTGTCGAGCGCCAGCGCACGCGCCAGCCCGACCCGCTGCCGCATGCCGCCGGACAACTCGTCAGGATATTTTTTTTCGTAACCGGCCAGGCCCACCCGGGCGATCCAATCGCGCGCCGTTTGCATGCTTGCCGCATGCTTATCGCCGCGCACCAGCAGGCCGTATGCCACATTGTCGATCACATTCCTGTGCGGCAGCAGGCCGAAATTCTGAAACACCATGCTGATCTTGCGCCGCCGCAGATCGCGCAGGCCGGCAGCGTTCAGCGCCAATATGTTTTGCCCGTCAATGAATATTTCGCCGGCAGTCGGATCGATCAGGCGATTGATATGCCGCACCAGCGTCGATTTTCCCGAGCCGGATAAACCCATCATGACGAAAATTCCAGCCGCCGGAATACGCAAGCTGATGTCATTGAGTCCGACATTGCAATCGAGCGTCTCCAGAATCTCGGCCTTGCCGCGGCCGTTGCGCAACTGCGTTAACGCTTCCTGTTCGCGGCGTCCGAAAATCTTGACAATGTTGCGGACTTCGATCTTGATTGTTTCGGCATGGATCATCTCAATGCTCCGCATGCGTCTGTGTTTTTGCGCGCTTGAGCATGGCGCGCTGGCGCGGCGTGAGGCCATACGCCTGGCTGATGCGATCGATCACGATGGCCAGGATGACGATGGCGAACCCGGCCTGCAAACCGGTGCCGGTGTCCAGCGTCTGGATGCCTTGCAGCACATCTTCACCCAGGCCGCGCGCGCCGATCATCGATGCGATCACCACCATGCTCAAAGCCATCATGGTCGCTTGGTTGACGCCGGCCATGATGCTGGGCCGCGCCAGCGGCATCTGCACGTTCACCAGCAACTGCCA